>NZ_LZKD01000140.1:0-15318 GCF_001668695.1 Mycobacterium sp. E2497 | reverse complement strand
CGACGAAGACGGTCACGCCGACCGGCGGCTGCCCGCCGTGCGCCCGGAACGCCGCCAAATGCGTTGCGATGCCGGCCTTGTCGTCGGCGCTGCCACGGCCATAAAGCCGGCCACCGCGTTCGGTGGGTACGAAGGGCGGCGACGCCCACTGGCCGGCATCGCAACGCATTTGGCGGCGTTCCGGGCGCACGGCGGGCAGCCGCCGGTCGGCGTGACCGTCTTCGTCGAGGGGGAGGAGGAATCCGGCTCGCCGTCGCTGGGCCGCCTGCTGGCCGCCCACCGCGACGCGCTCGCGGCCGATGTGATCGTCATCGCCGACTCGGACAACTGGAGCACCGACGTTCCGGCGCTGACCGTTTCGTTGCGGGGCCTGGTCGACTGCGTGGTCGAGGTCGCCACGCTCGACCACGGCCTGCACTCCGGCATCTGGGGCGGGGTAGTGCCCGACGCGCTGAGCGTGCTGGTGCGGCTGCTGGCCAGCCTGCACGACGATGACGGCAACGTCGCCGTCGCCGGTCTGCACGAAAGCGCCGCAGCCGCCGTGGATTACCCGCCCGAGCGGGTGCGGGCGGACTCCGGTCTGCTGGACGGGGTGTCCGAGATCGGTTCGGGTTCGGCGCCGCAGCGGCTGTGGGCCAAGCCCGCGATCACCGTGATCGGCGTCGACACCACGCCCATCGACAAGGCGTCGAACACGTTGATCCCGCGAGCGCGGGCAAAGATCAGCATGCGGGTCGCGCCCGGGGGTGACGCCGGGGCACACCTGGATGCGCTGACGTCACATCTGGAAAAGCACGCACCGTGGGGTGCGCGGGTGACCGTCACCCGCGGCGACATCGGCGAGCCTTACGCCATCGATGCCAGCGGCCCGGTGTACGACGCCGCGCGGGCGGCCTTCCGGCAGGCGTGGGGCACCGACCCGATCGACATGGGCATGGGTGGCTCCATCCCGTTCATCGCCGAATTCGCCGCAGCCTTCCCGCAGGCCAAGATTCTGGTCACCGGCGTCGAGGACCCCGCCACCCAGGCGCACAGCATCAACGAAAGCCTGCATCTGGGGGTGCTGGAACGCGCCGCTGTCGCCGAGGCGCTGCTGCTGGCCAACCTCGCCTGACCGTTACGGCCACGGGAAGCCGGGCGCCGGCGGGGGCACTTGCGCCGGGTCAGCCTCCGCGAAGTGATACACCGGGCCCGACGGGCCGTTCTGAACTGTGACGGCGAACCAGTGGCACACGCTCAGGTCGAATCCTGGCGGTATCGGAACCGTGTATCCCCATTTCTGGCCGGGGCAGTAGTGCCAGTAGGACGGGCCAGCTTGGGCGGGTACGGCCAAGCCCAGACCGGCCACCGCTACGCCGCCGGAAAGCATCGCCGCCCCGACGATCCGACGCCGGGGTGTATTCATCGGAAAATCCTCTCGTTGCCGATCGCGCCGTACGTTGCGGCGAACCACTTGCGAAATTCTTGGCGTCGGCTTGCGGCTACCGATCCCAGTTTCTGCCCAGCGCCGTTGCTGCAACGCTGCCGCGGTGAAGTTGCCGAGATGCCGCAAGCAGCGCAAAGTACGGGTCAGCGGGGGCAAGAAAGGAGCACCGATGAAGACACCGTTCGCTGCGGCCTCCGCAGTATTGGTTTCAGCGTCACTGATAACGGCGCCAGATGCGGTCGCCGCGCCGGGCGACGCGGTCGTGTACACCGTGACGTCGGACGCGCCGTTGGCGGCAGTGTCGTACATCGACGCGACAGGTGTCCTGCAGACGCTGACCAATCAGCCCGTGCCGTGGTCCATCTCATTCACCAGCAAGGACACCAGTCCCGCGGCGGTACTGACGGTCGCCGCGAACCCGACCGGTCAAAAGACGACCTGCACAATTACGGTCAACGGAGCAGTGAAGGACACCAAGTCCACGACGGGCACGGGCGAAGCCGGCCTGGCCCAGTGCGCGGCGTAACCGGAGCGGGTACCGCTCCGGGGTTCACACCTCGAGGTCGCGGCGCAGTTTGGCGACGTGCCCGGTGGCCTTGACGTTGTACTGCGCGAGGGCGATCTTGCCCTTTTCGTCGACCACGAAGGTCGAGCGGATCACGCCCTGCACGGTCTTGCCGTACATCTGCTTCTCGCCGTAGGCGCCCCAGGCCGTCAGCACCTTGCGCTCGGGATCCGACAGCAGCGGGAACGTCAGCTTCTCGGCGTCACGAAACTTGGCCAGCTTCTCCGGCTTGTCGGGGGAGATGCCGATCACGTCGAGGCCGGCGTCGCTGAGTTCGTGCAGGTTGTCGCGGAAGTCGCAGGCCTGCTTGGTGCAGCCCGGCGTGGAGGCCGCCGGGTAGAAGTACACGATGACGCGGCGCCCCCTGTAGTCGGCCAGCGACACCTGGTTGCCGTCGGCGTCGGGCAGGCTGAAGGAGGGCGCTTTGTCGCCCGGCGCAAGCCGCGTGGTCTCGGCCATCTTCTGGGCCCCTTTCTGTTCACCGGAGCGTGGGGGTTACCGCCAGCTGATCTAGGGTAGTGCGTCAGGTGCATCAGGCCGATTGGGAGGACAGACACGTGGCGGACCGGGACCCCGAGGCCATCAAGCGGGACATCGACGTCGCCCGCGACCAGCTGGCGGCCACCGTCGACACTCTTGCCGTGCGGGCCAACCCGCGCCGCCTCGCCGACGACCTGAAGGCGAAGGCGATCGAGTTCGTGAAGAAGCCGGCGGTGACGGTGACCCTGGCCGGCGTCGGTGCCCTCGTGGTCGTGGTGGTGGTGCACCGGGTGCGCAACCGCTGACGCCTCAGGTCATGCCGGCACCCGTGCCGCTCTGAACGTGCACCGGAATGTCGTCGTCCCATGGCTGCGCCGCGACCATGTCCTCGACGTCGACGTAGCCGCGCTCGAATTCGCCGGTCGCCGCGTCGACAAGCCGGTATTCCTGCCGCTGGACGTGGATGGGTTGGGCGTCCAGAATGACCACCCGCACGTCACCGGGCTGGAAGTCGCAGCGCTGCTGTAAGGCCTCGATGAGGCATTCGTTGTGCATGTGCCCGTCGCCGAAGTTCCATCCCAGCACCATCGAGCACAGGACCTCGCCCTCGCACAGGTTATAGTCGTCCTCGTCGTAGCCGGCCAGCGCGCGGTGCACCAGGGTGAACAGCGCGCGGCCGTGTGTGTTCATCCCGCGGAACGCCATGGCGAGGTGAAGCGGGACCAGGGTCGCCTCCCTGGAGCCGTAGAGGCGCTCGAGCTGCAGGTGTTGCATGGGTCCCAACGCGCGCGACCCGGTGCGGAACTTCTCGTCGACCGATGGCTTGACGCACCACACGGTGGTGTCCCAGTTGCCCGCGTAGTACCGCATGCCCGGCAGGAAGGACACCTTGCGCGGGTAGAGGTTTCCGACGACAACGATTCCGGCGATGACCACGAAGAGGATCGCCACCGGCAACGGGTCGGCCAGATCGGACAGTCCGAGGCGGGCGTGCGCCACGAACAGCGACAGCACCCCGAAGATCATGAACACGTTCCACTCCAACGGCACCCCCATCGGGAAGGCCAGCAGGATGTTCAGGTGGAACACGATCATCACGAACGCGGCGATGGCCGTGGGCCAGCCGCCGTGGGAGAAGAGCAACGCCAGCGGCACCAGGCCCTCGACGGCGGTGGAGAAGTGCGCGATGAAACCCGCCAGCGCGCTGGGGCGCAGGTCGTCCGGATAGCGCTTGAACATCGACCGCTTGAGCGGGCCCGACGGGATGAACGGGTTGTTCGCCAGCATCGTCGAGATGACGAACGGGAAGTGCCGGTTGAGCTTTGAGGTGGCCGCCCCCAGCCAGATGACCATGAAGACCACCTTGGCCCCGATGATCGAGTCCGCCCCGGAGAACAGGAACACCAGCGCGAGCGGCGCGTAGACCTCGCCGCGAGCGGCCAGGAAGATGACCTTGTCGCGCAGGCCGACGACGGCCAGGACCGCCAGGATCGCCACGGTGTGCCAGGGCGCCAGCACCCCAATCTGCGTGTGCAGGGCGGGGATTGGGCCGGTGCCGCCGGAGACCAACGCGATCGCCAGCAACACCAGCAGCGCGGCGTAGAGCGCCGCGTCGATCGGGCTGCGGACGGTGCCCTTGGTCAGCGGGACCCGGTCGGGCCAGGGTGGCAGCCGGATGGTGCCGGGGCGCAGCCAGTACAGGATGGAGCCCATCGGCGGGAAGTAACGCCCGGCCAGTGGCCCGAAGCAGCAGCCCAGCCCGACGACTTCGAACAGCATGGTGTACAGCACGGCCTTCTCGAACACGATGGGTTCCGACCACCACGCGGCGACGCCCGTGAAGCCGCCGATGCCCGCCGTGCACCACCCGAACACCCAGCCGCCGAGAACGTACAGCGCGATCTTCACCCCGTACATCACATGCATCACCAGCGGGGTGCCGAACCCGTTTTCCGCGATGTGGCGCACCATCGGCACGATCCGCTGCGCGCGGCTCTGCTTGCTCCAGTCGGCGATGTCGACGACGGGCAGGTTCGGCTGGATGAACCCCATGGCGGCTCCTTCGACGCACTCGTACCCGGTAGCGGGTACGCGCCAACCGGTGCAGCAAAAAATACCTGGAGCAACAGCTATCGCGGGGGCATACGGCGTCAAAAATAGAGTCGGTTCCTTGCGCCCCGGCGGCGGTCGGTGTTCTCGCCGATATGGGCAGTCACTGCACGCGGCGCCGCGTTGTTCGGATGTTACGGTCCGACCCGAACAATCTGCAGCGCAGTGGTTTCGGCACATTGAGGAAGTGGCGCGACCGGGCCCGGTCACGAATGCAGCCGAATCCGGGGCGGCCGGCGCCGTTTTCGGTGGCGAGCGGTGGCGCCGACGCCGCGTCTCGTACGCCTCCTAGGGGCGGTCGACTGGCAAACCATGCAGCACGGAAGCGGTTACCAACTGCAAAGTCGGTGTCCAGGAACGCCTTTCGCGCCGCGTCAGTGCGGACCGGGTGAGCTTGGTCACGAACCCGACGCCGCGCACCCGACTCGGATCGTTTTCACAGCTCATTGATGGCCAGCTGACAAGTAATGCCTTGTACAGTCCTGCGACTGTGGGCCGTGAGAGCGCTCGGATGACCCGACGACGGCGGTCGATCGTCGCCGTCGTGTCGGCGCTGAGCCTGTTCGTCGCCTTGATCGCCGGGTCCTCCCTGCGCCCGCAGTTCGCAGCGGGCACGCTCCCCGAGCCGGCGGCGTGGACCCAGCAAACCCAAAGTGCGCAAACGCAAGCCGGTCATGCGCGCGCTGACGCTGCCCAAACGATCAGCCGTGCCGACCATGGCCCGGCAACCGGCTCGACGTCGACGGACAAAAAGCCGTTCCACAGCATGTGGATGACACGCGACCGGCCGATCAGCTGGCCTCCGATGACGCACCAAGGCGGCTGGTTGGCGTTGCCGACTTCGTTTGCCGCGGCCGAGCCGCCGCCGGTCCGCGTCGCGCCTGCGGCCGTTCCCGACCACCGAGACAACTCCACCCGGCTCTGCGTTATCCGCTGCTGAGGGTTCCACTCCCACCTTTCGCGCCTTCCCTAGGCCCGTACAGCCCACGCGCAGACCAATTTCGTTTTGACGCTGCGCGTTTGCGCGGCTCATAGCCGATCCCCATATTGCGGCGCCCTGCGACGCCCTGAGCGTCGGGCGCTCATCCCTTCGCATCCTCGAGGAACCGACATGTCCACAGCTATTAGTCAACCCTCCCTCACGAGTCCGGCGGCACGTCGATGAAATCGAATGCACAAGAACTCAATTCGGGGCCCATCCACTCGGATACACCCGAGGCGTGCCAGCCGGGGAAGTTTCACCTACCGCGGCTGGAGCATTCCGCGTTGCCGCTGGCCGCCGATCGAGGTGTCGGGTGGAAGGCTTTGCGGGACGCCGGGCCCGTCGTCTTCATGAACGGCGCGTATTACCTGACCCGCCGTGAGGATGTGCTGGCGGCGGTATGCCAACCCAATCTCTTCTCGGCGCATTTGGCACTGCAGCCTCCCGGCAGCCCGTTGCCGGTGCTGCCATCGGCGTTCGACCCCCCCGAGCACACCCGCTACCGCAAGATCCTGCAACCGCACTTCAGCCCGCACGCCTTGGCCGAATCCTGGCCCGTGATGGAACGCCACGCCGTCGAGATGATCGCTGACCTCGCTGGCCGGGGCGGATGCGAGGTGATGGCGGATTTCGCGCGGCTCTACCCGTACCAGGTGTTCATGGACCTCTACGGGTTGCCGCTGGAAGACCGGGACCGTGTGATCGGCTGGAAGGACGCCGCGGTGGACGGCGGACCCGAGGGCAACGAGCTGCTGGCTTACTTCACCGACGCCATCTTGCGACGCCGGCGGGAGCCGGGCTCGGACATGCTATCCCGGGTGATGATCGGCCCGGGGGAGCTAAGTGACCTCGAGCTCCTCGGCATGAGCCACCTGCTGGTGTTGTCCGGTCTGGACACCGTGGCCGCGGCCATCGGGTTCTCGCTGTTCGAACTGGCGCGCAGACCCCAGCTGCGCAGGGAACTTCGCGACGAACCAGCGCAGGTGAAGGTTTTCATCGAAGAGATCGTCCGGCTCGAGCCGGCAGCCCCCCTGGCCGCGCGGGTGACCACCGACTTCGTCAAGGTCGGCGGCATGACCCTTCCCCCCGGCACACCAGTACGGTTGTGCACGGCCGCGATCAACCGCGACGGTAGCGACGAGATATCGACCGACGACTTGGTCATGGACGGAAAGGTGCACCGCCACTGGGGATTCGGGGGCGGGCCGCATCGCTGCGTCGGCTCCCACATGGCACGCATGGAACTGACGATCGTCGTCAACGAGTGGCTCAAGCGCATCCCGGACTTCGAAGTCCCGCCGGGGTACATCCCGGAGATCAAGTTCCCCTCGAAGAGCTTTGCCCTCAAGTCGCTCCCGCTGAGCTGGGGCACAGCCGACGCCGAGTTGAGCACGGCCGGCTCAGGCTCCCGCGCGACGGTGCGATGAACCGAACGTCCGGCCGACGGGACCCGCCGTGCAGATCGCCGAGCCTTCGCGCGGTGCCGACGCATCCATCCCGGTCATAGGCGGAAACGTTGAGTACGTCTGTGGTGCGCCGTCAGGGTTTCGAACCCCGGACCCGCTGATTAAGAGTCAGCTGCTCTACCAACTGAGCTAACGGCGCTTTCGACGGCCGAGACCGCGTACGCGACAATAACAGGCGTCCTGCCGCGGTGCGAAATCCTCCGATCCCTTCCAGGATAGCCAACACCTCCGGGAGGGGGCGGGATGGTTGGCGCCCGTGCGAGCGTTCCGGCGCTAATGGTCGACGAAAGCACCTGTTGCGCACAATGATCGGCTCAGAAGAGCGTCCCGCAGTACGGGGCCCGGTCGGTGGCGAAGGCGGCGTTCAGGTCATGGAGTGTGCCCCGCCGCAGCTCGGTGATCCGGCCGGTTCGGCTGAGTTCGGAGGCGCTGTGCGCGCCCATATACATGGTGGCGAGATCGGCCAGGCTGACCTTCACGTCGGCGGAACCGTCGTGCGGCGTGCACTTTCCCACGCCGTCACGGGTCTGCAGCAGGAATTGTCCGCCCGCCAGGCCGAGCGGGTCGTCGACTTCCAGCGTGACCTCGAGGTCGGCGGCGTAGGCGCGGGTGCCGAGGACTTCGGGGACATCGTTGATCCGCACCCACAGGAAATCGTTCACACCGGTGGTTTCCGCGGCTCGCAGGTCGGTGAGCTTGAGCGGCAGCGGGTCGTCAGCCGGCACGTCGATCTCGACGGTGTCGAACATCTCCAAGACCAGCAATGTCTGCAGCAACTCGGTGTGCGCCTCGTCCGTGACGGGGCAGAAGTCTTCGACGACGACGGTCCCCAACGGGGGTCGGTACCCGTGGTCCGACTGGCCGACGACCCGGTACGTCAAGAAGCCGTCCGGATGGATCGTGTAGTTCAGCGCGGTCCCATTCCCGCGCTGGGTTGGCCTGTCGTCGAAGTAGTCCGCCCACCAGGCGTCGTCGCGGGTCACCGCGCCGGGCGTTGTGGCGCACCATCTTTCGTAGATTTTCGGCAGCAGGTGTTGCGCTTCGTCGGTGTGCACCTCGCGAGCCCTGATCTCGCTCGGCGGGGTGCGCAGCTTGGCGAATCGGCGGTCGATGCGGTAGCTGCGGAGGTAGCTCGCCACGCCGGCGCCGAAGCCGTCGTACATCGCGGTCTGGGTCGGCACACCGAAGACGATCGGGTAACCGCGGTCGATGAGTATGCCCAGCCCCTTGGCGCTGAGCTGTGCCCATACCCCCTTGCCCTGATGCGTTGACGCGACGGCGATCATCGTCAGCCATGCGGCCCGCAGGCTGGTTCCACCCGGCACCGTCAGCTGGGTCGGGTAGATGATGGACGTTCCCACCAGCAATGGCTGTTGCGGATCGGAGACGTCCTCGGCCACCAGGATGTCGTTGACGCTGACGCGGCGTTTCCACGCCTCGATGGCAACGTCGTCCACCGGGTCGCCGAAGGTACGGGCCTGATTCCGGTAGACGGCTTGCAGGTCGTCTTCGGTCGGATGCCTCATGCTGATGGCGTTGTCGGTCGAGTTCATCGCTCATCCAATCCGCTTATAGCCCAGCCAAAACGGCACTTCGCACTGCGAATGTGACCTATTGAGGAGGCCCCTTCCGTTCGATACCCGAGTGGTGAATTGCCAAACGTCGCCGGGCCGGCCCTGACGAAGGTGGGTCAGGTTCGCCCGTTCGGGTATAGGGATACGCCGGGGCCATTAGCGCTGAAAGGACTAACCGTGCTGCAAGCACTCACCCGCCTTGGCATCGCCGCGCCGCGCCGCATCATTGCGGTCGCTGCCTTGGTGCTCGTCGGGGCGGCGGTCTTCGGCCTCCCGGTGATCAACAAACTGTCGGGCGGCGGGTTTCAGGACCCGACCTCGGAGTCCGCGCGGGCGACCAATGTGCTTCGCGACAAGTTCAACCAGACCGATCAGCAAATGCTGATCGTGGTGACGGCCCCGGCCGGCGTCGAGAGCCAGCAGGCGCGCGACGTCGGAACCGACATCGCTAACCGCCTGAAGACATCGCCGTGGGTCTTGAATGTGTCCTCGGCGTGGACGTCACCGCCCCAGACCGCCGCCCAACTGGTCAGCAAAGACCAGAAGTCGGGGATGATCGTGGCCGGCCTGAAGGGCGGGGAGGACGACGCCCAGAAGTACGCCGGCACCCTCACCGACGAACTGGTGCACGACCGCGACGGCGTCACCGTGCGCGCCGGGGGCATGGCCGTGGCGTATGCCCAGATCAACGATCAGAATGAGCGGGACCTCCTGTTGATGGAGTCCATTGCGATCCCGCTCAGCTTCGCGGTCCTGGTCTGGGTGCTGGGCGGTGTGGTGGCGGCGGCGCTGCCGATCGTGCTCGGCACGCTGGCCATCGTCTGCACCATGTCGGTGTTGCGGCTGATCACCTTCGCGACCGACGTCTCGACGTACGCCCTGGACCTGAGCATCGCGATGGGGCTTGCCCTGGCGATCGACTACAACCTGCTGATCATCAGCCGCTACCGCGAGGAACTGGCCCGTAGCGGCGACCGGGAGCGGGCGCTGATGCGGACCATGGCCACCGCGGGCCGGACGGTGCTGTTCTCCGCCACCACGGTCGGATTGTCGATGGCCGTGATGGCGGTGTTCCCGATGTACTTCTTGAAATCCTCGGCCTACACCATCGTGGCCACCGCGGTGATCGTGGCGGTGACGGCGATCGTGGTCACCCCGGCCGCGATCGCGCTGCTCGGCCCCCGGCTGGATGCGCTGGACGCGCGTCCGCTGCTGCATCGCATCCTGCACGGGCAGCGGTCGTTCCGGGATCACGCGCACAAACCGCTCGAGCAGCAGTTCTGGTACAGGTCGACCAGGTACGTGTTGCGCCACGCCCTGCCGGTGGGCCTCAGCGTGGTCGCGCTGCTGTTGTTGCTGGGGGTGCCGTTTTTGGGCGTGAAGTGGGGCTTTCCAGACGAGCGCGTGTTGCCCCGGTCGGCCTCGGCGCGCCAGGTCGCCGACATGCTCGACAACGATTTCGCCAACGGTTTCGGGACGGGGGTCACGGCGGTCGTTCCCGATGTACAGGGTGTGGGCCCGGCCGAGCTGGACCACTATGCCGCCGCCCTGTCGCGCGTGTCCGACGTGTCCGCGGTCACCGCCCCGACCGGGACGTTCGTCGAGGGTCGGCGGGTGGGAGCGCCCGCCGCGGCCACCGGCGCCGCCAACGGCAGCGCTTTCTTCACCGTGACCAGCAGCGCGCCGCTCTATTCGCCAGCCTCGAACACCCAGCTGGACCAACTGCACAAGGTCCCCGGACCGGCGGCGCGGTCGGTGGAGATGACGGGGCTGAGCCAGATCAACCGCGACAGCGTCGGCGCAATCACCAAGCGGTTGCCCGTCGTGTTCGCGCTGATCGCCCTCATCACGTTCACGCTGCTGTTCCTGCTGACCGGCAGCGCGGTGCTGCCGCTGCAGGCACTGGCGTGCAACCTGCTGTCGCTGACGGCCGCGTTCGGGGCCATGGTGTGGATCTTCCAGGACGGCAACCTGGGTGCGCTGGGGACGACGCCCAACGGGACGTTGAACGCGAACATCCCAGTGCTGTTGTTCTGCATCGCCTTCGGGCTGGCGATGGACTACGAGGTGTTCCTGGTGTCGCGGATCCACGAATACTGGCTGGCGTCGCAGGCGATCGAGGAGACGCCGCCGACCGCCGCGGAGGCGCGCGCCGCCACGGACGAGAGCACGGCCTTGGGCATCGCGGGGATCGGGCGGGTGGTCACCACCGCGGCGCTGGTGATGTCGATCTCGTTCGCCGCGTTGATACCGGCGCACGTGTCCTTCATGCGGATGCTCGGGCTCGGCCTGACCCTTGCCGTATTGGCCGACGCCACCCTGGTGCGGATGGTCCTGGTTCCGGCGTTCATCCACCTGCTCGGCCGGTGGACGTGGTGGGCGCCCAGACCGTTGGAGTGGCTGCGGCAGCGGTCCGAGACCGGTGAAGACGCTGCCGCCGCGGTGGGGCAGCGTCGCTGGGCCGCCGACGCGCCGGAGCCGCAGCGCCCCTCGATCCGGAGGTGGCCCACCAAAGCCGCGTCCTACCGTGGCTGATTCAGTGAAATCGACTGCGGTGCAACGATATTGGTGCTCATATCCGATCACGACGGAGAATCCCTGATGGCCAAGGCGGATATCGCCATCCTGCTGGCGCTGGCCTCGGCGCTGTGCGTCGCGATCGGCGACGTGCCGCAACGCGCCGCGCATTGCATCGAGGACCGCTCGGTTGGCCACGTCGAATTGTTCGCCACCCTGCTGCGCAATCAGCGGTGGTGGCTTGGCGCGCTGCTGCTCGCCGGGAGCGTCGCGTTGCAGGCGGCCGCGTTGGGTCAGGGATCGGTGCTGCTGGTCCAGGCGCTGCTGATGTGCTCGCTGCTGTTCGCGCTGCCGATCAACGCCCGGTTGTTCCATCGCAGGGTGACCGGGGCCGAGTGGATGTGGGCAGGCCTGCTCACCGCCGCGGTGACCGTGATCGTCGTCGTCGGCAATCCGCAGGCCGGTCAGGCCACCGCGCCGCTTCGCACCTGGGCCGTGGTGGCCGTCGCCCTCGGCCCGTTGTTGGTCGCCTGCGTCGTTGCGGGCCGCATCCTCGGTGGCGCCGCCGCCGCGGTGCTGTTCGCGCTCGTATCGGGTTCGCTGTGGGGGATCTTCGCCGTTCTGGCCAAGGAGGTCGTCGCCCGGCTCGGCGATGGCGGATGGGCGGTGATCCGAGCCCCGGAGCTCTACGCGGCGATTCTGGTCATCGTGGGCGGGGTGGCGTGGAGCCAGGCGGCGTTTCGAGCCGGACCGCTGACCGCGTCGATGCCCACGCTTGAGGTGGCACAGCCGGTCGTGGGGGCGGTGCTGGGGGTGGTGGTGCTCGACGAGACCTTGAGCGCGGGCCGCGCCGGGATGGTCGCGTTGGCGGTGGCCGTCCTGGTGGTCGCGGTGGCCATCGTCCGGCTCGCGCGTGTCGAGGCCGGCGCGAGGTGCGATCGGGTCGAGGCCGAACTCCGCGACACGGTCGGCCAACAGGCCTGAGGGTCCGCGACACCCGATCGCGGGCCCGCCGATGTCGGCATGCGCGCACGAAAAACCCATTACAATGCATGCACTGTTTCTGGTCAGCGGGGACCAACTACATCGATTTTCGTGGAAGGTCACTCGATGACGTCTTTGCGCAGACGACGGTCGTGGCTGGCTGCCGCGATCGCTTCGCTTGCTGTGTTCGGCGTTGCGTGCGGCAGTGGCCACACCGCGGCACCGGCCAAGGTCATCTTCGACAAGGGCACTCCATTCGCCGATCTGCTCGTCCCCAAGCTGACCGCCTCGGTGACCGACGGGGCCGTCGGCGTCACCGTGGATGCGCCGGTGACGGTGAGCGTCGCCGGCGGCGTCCTCGCATCGGTCAGCATGGTCAACGAGAACGGCAAGTCGATCAGCGGGCAGTTGAGCCCCGATGGTCTGCGCTGGTCTACCACCGAGCAACTCGGCTACAACAGGCGCTACACGCTGAGCGCCAAAGCGTTGGGCATGGGGGGCGCCGCGAATCGGCAGATGACCTTCCAGACCAGTTCCCCGGCTCACCTGACCATGCCCTACGTCTATCCGGGCGACGGTGACGTCGTCGGGGTCGGCGAGCCGGTGGCCATCCGCTTCGACGAGAACATCGCCGATCGGGCGGCGGCGCAGAAAGCCATCACCATCACCACGAACCCGCCCGTCGAGGGCGCGTTCTACTGGCTCAACAACCGCGAAGTGCGTTGGCGCCCAGAGCATTTCTGGAAATCGGGGACGGCCATCGATGTGGCGGTCAACACCTACGGCGTCGACCTGGGTGACGGGATGTTCGGCGAGGACAACGTCAAGACGCACTTCACCGTCGGCGACGAGGTGATCTCGACCGCCGACGACACCACCAAGACCGTGACCGTGCGCGTCAACGGCGAAGTGGTCAAGACGATGCCGACGTCGATGGGCAAGGACAGCACGCCAACCGACAACGGCTTCTACATCATCGGCGGCCGCTTCAAGCACATCATCATGGATTCGTCGACCTACGGCGTTCCGGTCAACTCGCCCAACGGATATCGCACCGAAGTCGACTGGGCCACCCAGATGTCCTATAGCGGCGTCTTCGTGCACTCGGCGCCCTGGTCGGTCGGCGCCCAGGGTCACACCAACACCAGCCACGGGTGCCTGAACGTGAGCCCCAGCAACGCCGAGTGGTTCTACGACCACAGCAAGAGCGGCGATGTCGTCGAGGTGATCAACACCGTGGGACCGACGCTGCCGGGCACCGAGGGCCTGGGCGACTGGAACATCCCCTGGCCGCAGTGGAAAGCGGGCAACGCCAACACCTGACGCGTCGGGCAGGAGCGTACTTCCTGCCGAGTGGGGTGGCTGACGGGACTCGAACCCGCGACACCCAGGATCACAACCTGGTGCTCTACCAGCTGAACTACAGCCACCATTGCCGCCATCCGGCCTTTCGGCCAACGAGCGGCGACGTCGATACTAGCCGGTCGGTGGCTCGGGGGCCGAATCGATTGGTCCCGGTGTGCCCTTTCCGCCGTCCAGATCGGCGACCACGGCCTCGATCTCGCTGGTAGACGGCCCCGGCGGGGCGACGAACGCGGTCTGGCGGTAATACCGCAGCTCGCGGATGGATTCGTGAATGTCGGCCAGCGCCCGGTGGGCGAGCCCCTTGACCGGCTGGCCGAAGTAGATGCGCGGATACCAGCGCCGGCAGAGTTCCTTGATGGAGCTCACGTCGATCATCCGGTAATGCAGGAACGAGTCCAGCGCGGGCATGTCGCGGGCGATGAACGCGCGGTCGGTGGCGATGGAATTGCCCGCCAGCGGCGCCGTCTTGGGTTGCTTTACGTGCTTGCCGACGTAATCGAGCACCATGGCCTCGGCGGTCGCCAGGTCCACGGTGGACGCCCGCACCTCGTCGATCAACCCTGAACGCGTGTGCATTTCGGTGACGACGTCGATCATCGACGACAGCGCGGCCTCGTCGGCGTGGATCACCACGTCGACGCCGTCCCCCAAAATGTTCAGATCGGCGTCGGTGACCAGGGCCGCGATCTCGATCAGCTTGTCCGACCCGAGATCCAGCCCGGTCATCTCGCAGTCGATCCACACCAACTCGTCTCGCACAGCGCTCACACTAGGCCCAGGCGGCACTTACGTTGCCCGTCGCCCCCAAATCCCTCGGAGAAGTAGGGTGAGCGTTGCCGGACCGCATGCCGAACCACTGGAGAACGGGGGGTGCGCCACGATGAGTGCCGAATCGGCGGAGACGCCCGCGCGCCGGATCGCGAACGGCTACGCCGTCGACGGGCAGGCGCTCGAACTGGGCACGGTCGTCGTCGACGGCGCGGCCGACCCGACGGCCCAGATCCGCATCCCGCTGTCCACCATCAACAGGCACGGTCTGGTGGCCGGCGCCACCGGAACCGGCAAGACCAAGACGCTGCAGCTGATCGCCGAACAACTCAGCGCCGCGGGCGTTGCGGTGATGATGGCCGACGTCAAGGGCGACCTGTCGGGCCTGGCCCGGCCGGGGGAGGCCAACGAGAAGACCGCGGCGCGCGCCAAGGACACCGGCGATGACTGGGCGGCCGCCGGATTCCCGGTCGAATTCCTGTCGCTGGGCACCGGCGGCGTGGGCGTGCCCGTCCGCGCGACCGTTGCCAGCTTCGGTCCGGTTCTGTTGTCGAAAGTGCTGGGGCTCAACGCCACTCAAGAGTCGACGCTGGGACTGATCTTCCACTGGGCCAAGGAGAACGATCGTCCGCTGGTGGCGCTGGACGATCTGCGTGGCGTCATCAGCCACCTGGCCAGCGACGAGGGCAAGGCCGACCTGAGAGACCTCGGCGGGGTCTCGCCGACGACGGCCGGCGTCATCCTGCGTGCGCTGGTGAACCTCGCCGCCGAGGGCGGCGACACGTTCTTCGGTGAGCCGAAGCTCGACCCCCAGGATCTGCTGCGCGTCGACAATCAGGGCCACGGCATCATCTCGCTGCTCGAGTTCAGCGGTCAGTCGCTGCGCCCGGTCATCTTCTCCACGTTCCTGATGTGGGTGCTCGCCGACTTGTTCGCGGTGCTGCCCGAAGTCGGTGACGTCGACAAGCCCAAATTGGTCTTCTTCTTCGACGAGGCGCACCTGTTGTTCGCCGACGCGTCCAAGGCGTTCCTCGAGCAGGTCGAGCAGACCGTCAAGCTGATTCGCTCCAAGGGCGTCGGGG
>NZ_LZKD01000139.1:0-104076 GCF_001668695.1 Mycobacterium sp. E2497 | reverse complement strand
CGCGCGCGGCAGCCACGCCCGGGGCATCAACGCCTGAACCGAGGCGCTGATCAGCAGCGCCACGATCAGCGCCGGCCAGATCGACGACACGTACGCGTGGAAGAAGGTCGCGGCGGCATGCCACGTCGGGCGGTCCCCGGCGTGCACCCCGCCCACGGTGAGGATGCTCGATCCGGGCCAGTGGCGGCTCCGGTGGGCCGCGGCCGCCTTCGCCGCGTAGGGCAGCCACTTGGCCCACAGCAACCCCGCCACGAACACGGCCACGGCGACCGAAACACCGAACGCGACGCCGCCCCGGCGACCGATGTGAATTTCCTTGCCCTTCAAAGGCATAGCCACGCTCACCGACGCTAGCCCACGGATCGCGGTTCTGCGCAGCGGAGGTGGGCGGCCATGCTTCACACACCGGGCCGGCGATGGCTATTATTCTCGGCTTCGTGCGCGGGGCCATTCCGTCCGGGTATCGCCGTTACGTCGCCATCGGGGACAGTCAGACCGAGGGCTTGTGGGACGGCGACGACGTCGTGGGTCTCCTCGGATTCGCCGACCGGCTCGCCGTCATGCTCGATTCGCTCTACCCCGGCCTGCACTACGCCAACCTGGCGATCCGCGGCAAGCGGATCGCCGACGTCCTGTACGAACAGGTCCCGCAGGCGCTGGCGATGCAGCCGGACCTGATCACCGTGTGCGCCGGGATGAACGACGTCATTCAGCCGGGGCGCTCGTTCAGCCCCGCCCTGGCCGACCTCGAGTACGTCTACGCCGCGCTGGCCAGATCCGGCGCGACGGTGGTGACGACGACCTTTCCGAACGTCGCGCAGTTCCTCCCGCTGGGGCGGCTGGTGTCGGGGCGCCTGGCCCGCATCAACGCCGCGATCACGGCGGCGGCCGACCGCTACGGGTTCGGGCTGGTCGACCTGTACAACGCGCCGTCGATGCGCGAACTGGACACCTGGGCGATCGACCGCGTGCACGCCTCCACCAAGGGGCACATGCTGTTCGCCGCCGCGGCCGCCGAGGCCCTGAATCTGCCTGGCAGCAACCATGATTGGGCACACGCCAGCCCCGACGCCAGGCGCCGGTCGCGCAGCAGCGGGGCTTACGAACAGCTGCGGTGGACGCAGGACAGTTTCTTCCCGTGGATCTGGCGGCGGCTGCGCGGCCTGTCGTCGGCCGACGGGCGGGAACCCAAACGACCGCGGCTGGAGAGCCTCAGCGAGCCGAGCAGACCGGCCGACGCCAACCGGAGGGTTTAGGGCGCGTATCGCCGGGCGGTCAGGCATCCTGGACGCATGGATGTGGAGGCTTTGCTGCACGCGATCCCGCCGCTCGCGGTCTACCTGGTGGTCGGCGGTGTGGTCGGGCTGGAGAGCCTGGGCATTCCCCTTCCCGGGGAGATCATCCTGGTCAGTGCCGCGTTGATGTCGTCGCATGACGACTTGCCGGTCAACCCCGTCGGGGTCGGCGTCGCGGCGGTGATCGGCGCCGTGGTCGGCGACTCGATCGGCTATGCGATCGGGCGCCGGTTCGGCATGCCGCTCTTCGACCGCCTCGGCCGGCGGTTCCCCAAACATTTCGGTCCCGGACACGTCGCGTTGGCCGAAAAGTTGTTCAACCGCTGGGGAGTTCGAGCGGTCTTCTTCGGCCGCTTCATCGCGCTGCTGCGCATTTTCGCCGGGCCGCTGGCCGGCGCCCTGAAGATGCACTACCCCCGCTTCCTGACCGCCAACGTCTCGGGCGCCATCTGCTGGGCCGGCGGCACCACCGCGCTGGTGTATTACGCCGGGATGGCCGCCGAGCGCTGGATGGAGCGGTTCTCCTGGATCGCGCTCGTCATCGCCATCGTGTTCGGGCTGATCGCCGCCTTCGCGCTGCGCGAGCGCACCTCGCGGGCCATCGCCGAACTCGAGGCCGAGCACTACCGCAAGGCGGAGAACACCGCGGCCGACGCCGCGTGACAGCGGCGGCTAACTGGCCGCCTCGCCGACATCCTCCGGTACGACCGGCCGGTGCTCTTCGATGAGCGCGACGGCCATCCTGCGGGCACGGAGGGCGGCGTCCCGGTCGCCGACGGCCGCCAGCACGATCGCGCCCTTCATCAGGATGTGCCAGGACGAGGCGAAATCCTCGACGTCGGTCAGCCCCGCCGCGACGGCGCGGTGCCGCACGATGTCGCGGACGTGGTCGATGTGGGTGACGCAGGCCCGTCCCGCGGGGGAATCGGGCCCGAGCTCGAGCAGCACGTTGATGAACGAGCAGCCCTCGTAGCCGTCGCGCAGCTGAATCCATTCGTGCATGACGTCGAAGATCGCCAGCAACTGTTCCTCGGGCGTCTCGCCGCGCTGCCGGGACTGCTCCTCGATCAGCCCGTGCGTCCACAGCTCCTCGCGCCGCTGCAGCACTGCCAGCACCAGGTCGTTCTTGGTGGCGAAGTGACGGTACAACGTGGCCTTGGCGACCCCGGCCTTCTCGATGACCTCTTCGGTGCCGACAGCACGGATCCCGCGCCGGCTGAACAGGTCATATGCCGCGGTCAAGATGCGCTCACGAGCCGACGCGGCGGGCCTTCCGAGGTCGGAAGCTGTCATAACAACCCACAACATACTCTTAGCCGGGACAGGTAGACAGACCGACCTGTCTTGTTATAGAAATGAGATTCGCACTTCCGCGAAGAGTCTGTCTTCAGAGGGCAGGACGGGCATCCATCGCAGCGTCGTAGACGCCGGTCGATTAGGAGTCCACGATGTGCTCGGCCATTGCAGAACCTATGACAACTACCCACTTGATGCTGAGCACGAAGCTGGTCTACGAGCTCGGCGATCCGAACAGCACCCTGCGCGCGACCGCCGATCGCAGCGGCCCGGCGGTGCTCATCTACGCGGGCGGTGAGGTCGACGCCTGCAACGAGCACACCTGGCGCCAGCTGGTCTCCGAGGTGGCCGGCATCGTCATCGCTCCCGGCCCTTTCGTCGTCGACGTCACCGGACTCGATTTCATGGGCTGCTGCGCCTTCGCGGTGCTGGCCGACGAGGCGAAGCGCTGCAAGGAGCGTGGCATCGAATTGCGCCTGGTGAGCCGCGAACCGATCGTCGCCCGCATCGTCGACGCGTGCGGCCTGTCCGCGCTGCTGCCCATCTACCCGACCGCCGATTCCGCCCTGGGGTCCGCGGCCCGCTGGTGACGGGGCGGCCCAACCCCTGATCGCCCTCCCCCGGGCCAGATGAGCGACCCGCCCACCTTCGGCGCGGAGGAGGAATTCCTCCTCGTCGACCCGCGAACCGGAGAACCGGCTCCGCGGAACGTTGACGTGGCCGCCGAGGCGGCCCGCCGTGGCGTCGAGCTGCAGCTGGAACTGAGCAGCTGCCAGGTCGAAACGACCTCCAGCGTTGTGGCAGCCAGTACCGAACTCGGCGAGGAACTGTCGCGGCTGCGGCGCACGGCGGCCCGGGCGGCCGAGGCGGTGGGGCTTCAGCTGCTCGCCGCCGGGCTACCGCCCGCCACGCCGCACGAGTTCCCCGTCACCGACACGCCCCGCTACCGGCGCATCGGCGCCGAGTACGGGATGGTCGCCCACGAGCAGGGCATCTGCGGATGCCATGTGCACGTTGCGGTTCCCGACCGCGCGGCCGCCGTCGCGGTCAGCAACTGGCTGCGGCCCTGGCTGCCGTCTTTGCTTGCGCTGTCGGCGAATTCGGCGGTGTATCGCTGCGCCGACAGCGGCTACGCGAGCTGGCGCAGCGTGCTGTGGCGGCGCTGGCCGGTAGCCGGGCCGCCGCCCTTCTTCCCGTCGCCCGACGACTACGACCGCACGGTGCGGATGCTGATCGACAGCGAAGTGATCCTGGACCAGAAGATGGTCTATTGGGACGTGCGCCCGTCGGAGAATTTCCCGACGATCGAGGTGCGGGTGGCCGACGTGCCGGCGACGGTCGCGGAGACGGTGCTGCTGGCCACCCTGGTCAGGGCGGCGGTGATGACGGCGCTCGAAGCCGATGGGCCCGGCCGGCTTCCGCCGGCGGCCCTGCGCGCGGCGTACTGGAAGGCCGCCCACGACGGGCTCGCCGGACGCACGCTCGACCTGGTCCACGGCCGCGGGGCGGTGCCGGCGCGTGAGCAGCTGGGCGCGCTCGTGCGACGCGTGCGGGCGGCGTTGGAGTCGCTCGGTGAGTATGACCGCGTCGTGGCCGAACTCGACCGGGTCGCCGAGCAGGGCAACGGGGCGATGCGCCAGCTGCGGGCCTGGCGTCGTCGGGGCGAGGTGATGGACGTGATCGAGGAGGCGGCCGTCGCCACGCTGAACTGAACGCTTTGTGCGGCAACCCTTTTCTGTCAGGCGACGGCGAGCAGTCGATACAGCCCGATCAGGCCCACCACCACGATGGTGGCGCGCAGCGCGTTGCCCGACAGCCGGCGCCCGTAGCGGGCCCCGACCAGTCCCCCGACCAGTGAGCCGGCCGCGATCAGCCCGGCGGCCGGCCAGCTGATCCGGTCGAAGGCCACCAACGTATAGGCCACCGCCGCAACCACATTCACCACCAGCGTCATGAGGTTTTTGGCGGCGTTCATCCGCTGCACCGACTCCGGCAGCAGCGCACCCATCAGGCCGACCAGCAAGATGCCCTGCGCCGCGGTGAAGTAGCCGCCGTAGACGCCGACGGCGAACGTGCCGAGCACCAGCACGGCCATCCGGGCGGGCGTGATGTGCTCGGCCGAACGGCCCGCGGCCTCGGCCCGCCGGCTCGTCCACGCCTGGATCCGCGGCCCGGCGACCACCAGGATCAGCGCCAGGATCAACAACACCGGCACCACTTCGGCGAAGACCTTCTCCGGCAGGTGCAGCAGCAGGAATGCGCCCAGCACCGCACCGGCCAGCGACGCCGGGAGCTGCCAACGCAGCCGGTCCCACTGGCCGCCCAGCTCGGCGCGGTAACCCCAGGTGCCCGACACGCTGCCGGCTACCAGACCGGTCGCGTTGGACATGGTGGCCGTGACCGGTGGGAAGCCGAGGGCGACCAGCGTCGGGAACGTGATCAGGGTGCCGGACCCGACGAGCGCGTTGATGGCGCCGGCGCCGAACCCGGCCAAGCAGATCAGCAGCATGTGGGAAGGCGACACTGAAGGAAAACCCTAGCCTGCCGCCGGTTTCGGCTCGCGGGCGACCGGGCGGTCCGAGGTTATGGTCAGGCGGGCGGGGCTTCGGCCCCGCGCTCGACGCCCGTCCGCAGCTTCACCGACGCCGAATACGCAAGCGTCCGGAACCGCAGGACCGGATCGTCGGAGGGCTCGATGCCGTCGGTCACCCGCATCGGGTCGAACACCACGATGTCGCCGCCGTGTTCGCGCTCGGTCTCCAGGCCGGTGATCTCCACGGTGCCGACGGTCGCGATCTGGGTGCTCTGCCAGGGCGCCGACGGATCGACCGTGGAGTCGGTGGGCCCGCCGATCTGCACCCGATAGTCGAATCGCACCGGCCCGCTCGCCAGGCGCGCGTTCAGCTCGTCGGTGAGAAAGTCCGCTCCTTCGCCCTGGGCGGCCGACGCCGACAGGTAGTTCGCTGCGGCGGCCGGAACCAGGTGGTAGCGAACGAATCTGGCGCTGCCGTCGGCGGCGACCCAGCGGAACGCGTGCAAGCCGTGGTACTCGATGGTGGCATAGCTGGCCGGGATCTTGTTCGCGTCGCGCAGCACCGGCAGCGCGCCGAGCAGCCGGGGATGGGTGAGGAAGTACTTGGCCATGCGCAGCGGCGTCGTCAGGCCGGGCCGCATCGCCTTGAGCAGATCGACGAATCCGTCCGGTGTGCTCGAGACGAACAGGCGCGCGGTCTGCGTCACGACGTCGGTGGTGGAGCCGTCGGGCAGGGTGAACTTGACCGCCATCCCGCGGATTCCCGGCACGTTGTCACGCTGTTTGGGGTTGCCGGCGCCATTGGAGAAACGGATCAGCGCCGGGACCGTCGAACCGTCGAGATGCTTTGCGCGCGTAAGCATCGCCGCATCGGGTGTGGCGGTGAACGTGCCGCGGTAGAGCGTGCCCTTGGCGTGCAGCGCGCGGCAACCCGGCTGCGCACCGCCGGTGCCCCGAATCGCCTCGATCGCCTCGTCGGGAGTGACCATGCGCGAATCTTAAGGCGCTAGGAGGGAAAGCCGAAGAGTTTGACCACACCGTGGTCGCGGCCGGCCGTGTAGCCGCCGTCGACGGCGATCGCCTGGCCGCTGACGAACGAGGCGTCGGGCGACAGCAGGAACGCCGCCATGGCCGCGACCTCCTCCGGCCGGCCCAGACGTTGCAGTGCGTGCTCGGCAGTGATCGATTGCAGCGGTCCCTCCATGCCGGGGAGACCGAAGACGCTTTGCGCCATCGGCGTTTCGATGAAGCCGGGGCAGATCGCGTTGGCCCGGATGCCGCTGGGGCCGTAGTCGAGCGCGATGTTCTTGGTGAGCAGCACGACGCCGCCCTTGGCCGCGTTGTAGGAGCTGCCGCCCGCGGTGCCTTCCAGGCCCTCGACGCTGGCGACGGTCACCAGCGAACCGCGTTCGCCGTCCACGCGGGGCTGCTCGATCATCCGGGCCAGCGCCGCCTTGGCGACCAGGAACGTGCCGGTGAGGTTGATCCCGATCACCCGCTCCCATTCGGCCCGGTCGAGCAGGTGGACCGGTCCGCCCCCGGCGACCCCGGCGGCGTGCAGGACGCCGTCGAGACGATCGGGCACGGCGGCCAGCACCGCGGCGACCGCGGCCTCGTCGGCCACGTCCGCGGTCACGAACGTGAACCGGGGCCCGAGGTCCGGCGCGGCGGCCAGGTCGGCGCCGACGACCGTGCCCCCCTCGGCCAGCAGCCGCCTGGCGGTCGCCAGGCCGATTCCGGATGCGGCGCCCGTCACGACGAACGTGCGTGAGCGGGCACGGTCAGGGTTCACCACGCTCGGTCCCCTCTGCTCGAAAAATCGTGTCAGGCCGCAGACATGTTGACACACCGGTCCGCCGCCGAAGCCGATTTCGATAACGGAGAGCTATCGGCAAATAGCGGCCCGGTCTTGGACACCATCCGCTTTCGGGGAGATCGTGGACATAGCGGGCGAGACCCACCCTTTGCCCAAACCCGCATCAGGAGCTGGCGCATGAATACGTCGACACTCGAGCTACCACGACCCCGACGGGTCGGCACCGCGATGGCCGTGGCCACCGCCATGACGGCCACGATCGTCCTGAACGTCGCCGCCGAACCGTCGCCGGTGCGGCTCGCATCGGCCGAGCCGATCGCCGTTGCTCAGGGCGTTTCGATCTCTCCGGCGCCCGGCTGGACGCCCGGCCACCGCGGCCCGAACTGGCTGGCGCTCAGCAATGCCGACGGCAGCGCCCAACTGCGGGTCGCGGTCAAGCCGGCCGGCAACACGGACGTCGATGCGGTCCTGCAAGGCGACATGGATCAGTACGCATCCTCATCCGGTCTGGGCAATATGAGGAACCTGACCGCGCTCGAGACGCAACCGCTCCAGAGCGCCAACTTCCAGCAACAAGCCTCGGTGGATTACACCGCCGATGTGCCGGCAGCAGAGGGGCGCATTCCGGTCATCGGCACCTTCACCGAACTGCTGAACACGTCCAACCAACGGTCGGTCTTCATCGACTTCAGACAGAACAACAATGCCACTCCTCAGGCCGTCGACGACGGCGGGATGATGATCCGGTCCATGGAGTGAGCGCTGCGGCTCGCTCGTCGATGAAGCACCAACGGGAGCAGCATCAGCCGAGGCTTTCCTCCCTGCCCGGTACCGACGCATCGAACGCGTTCAGCGTGACGCCGACCATCGAGAAACATCCCACCAGAAAGACGATCTCGGCGAGGCCCTCCGCGCCAAACGCTTGTCGCGCTGCCTGGTACGTCGTCTCCGGGAGCGAGCCGCCCCGGTTCAGCGCGGCCGCCATGTCGTAGGCCGCACCCTCGTCGTCGTCGAGGTCGTGGGGGCGTTCGCCCGCGGCGATCGTCGCGATCTTGCGCTCCGCGAGACCTGCTCGCCTGGCGAAGTGCTCGTGGCCGTAGATCTCATAGCGGGCGCCGAATTTTGCGGCGGTCACCAGGATCACCAACTGATGGATGGCGTCGGGCAGCACCCTGTGTTCCCAAAGCGCCTTGTTGAACGCCCAGGCCGGCTTTCCGAACTGCGGAAAATGCAGCCAGCCGTTGAAGGGGCCGATCAGGGCGCCGTCCTCGCGGCGTGCGACGAGTCCGTCGAAGTTGCGCTCGATCACCGCCGCCATGTCGTCGTAGAGGCGCTTCTGCTCCGGGCTCAGACTGAGCGGTGGCAGCAGCGGCAGACGCGTCGTCTCGGGCATAGCCTGATCGTGCGCCGACGCCGGTGCGCGCGCCAGGACTTGTTGGTGATCACTGGTAGGCGGAGGCTCCCAGTCAAACGGAGGGCCGACGTGGCGAGCGCGGACGTGACCGCGTATCACATAGTGGAGCGAATCGAACTCGGAGGGGTTTCATGCCACCAGCCGACACCACGGCGAACACGACCGAGACGCTGGCCGGATTCGTCGACCGGCACGCACAGCAGCGGCCCGACGCCGTGGCCATCCGCTACGGCGAACGGCAGTGGTCCTGGGCCGACTGGGCCGAGCGGATCCGTCGCGTGGCCGGGGCGCTGCGCGCCGCCGGTGTGCAGCGGGGTCAGTGCGTGGCGTTTCTGGACAAGAACCACCCCGCCTGCCTCGAGGTGCTGTTCGCCGCCGCGTCGATCGGGGCGGTGACGACCATCGTCAACTGGCGCGTCATCGGCGACGAACTCGTGCACGTGCTCGATGACAGCGGGGCGCGGCTGCTCATCGTCGGCGCCGAGCTGCAGCCGGCGGCCGAGGCGGCCGCCGCACGGGTGCCCGGCGTGGAACGCATCGTCGCGGTGGGCGACGAGTACGAATCCCTGCTCGCCGCGGCGGCGCCCACCGAGGGCGACGCCGGCGTCGACGAGGGCGAGACCGCGCTGGTGATCTACAGCTCCGGCACCACGGGGCGACCCAAAGGCGTGCTGCTGAGCCAGCGCGCGCTGGTCAATCACGCGGCGAACCTGGCGCCGGAGTTCCCGTTCGGCGACGGGGACGCGAACCTGGTGGCCATGCCCCTGTTCCATGTCGGCGGAATCGGCTACGCGCTCTTCGGCATTCGCGCCGGGGTGCCGACGATCATGACCCGCGAACCCGACGCCGCCGCCCTGATCGGCGCGGTGCGGGCCGGGGCCACCCATGCGTTCTTCGTCCCGCCGGTGATCGCCCGATTCCTCGACGCCGGCGAAGCGGCCCACGCCACGGTCGCGGGCCTGCGCTACATCGTGTACGGGGCGGCGCCCATGCCGCTGCCCCTGCTGCACCGGGCGCTGTCCACCTGGCCCGACACGCGATTCGTTCAGGTGTACGGGCAGACGGAACTGTGCGGCGCGGTCACCGCGCTCAGCGACGCCGACCACCGCGACTCCGCCCGTCCACACCTGCAGCTGGCGGCCGGAAAGGCGGTGCTGGGCACCGAGATCCGGGTCGTCGATCCCGACACGGGTGTCGAGGTGCCCGCCGGGGAGCCCGGCGAGATCTGGGTACGCAGCAACCAGAACATGAGCGGCTATCTGAACCGGCCGGAGGCGACCGCCGAGACGATCACCGGCGACGACTGGGTGCGCACGGGCGACGTGGGGCGCCTGGACGCCGACGGCTACGTCTACATCGAGGACCGGCTCAGGGACATGATCATCACCGGCGGGGAGAACGTGTACGGCCCCGAGGTGGAAAGCGTGCTCGTCGAGCACCCCGCCATCGCGGACGCCGCGGTGATCGGGGTGCCCGACGACTTCTGGGGCGAATCGGTCAAGGCGATCGTGGTGGCTTCCGGCGAGGTCGACGAAAAAGACGTCATCGAGTTCTGCCGCCGTCACCTCGCCGGCTACAAGTGCCCGCGAACCGTGGAGTTCGTGGAGGCGCTACCCCGTAACGCGAGCGGAAAGATCCTCAAAACCCAGCTGCGCGAACCGTACTGGCGCGACCGGACGCGAGCGGTATGAGCGCGCTGGTGGACGCGCATCGACGCGACTGCGCGATCAGCGTACTGGGCGGCCCGACCACGGTGCTGGACATCGCGGGCCACCGGCTGGTGATGGATCCGACGTTCGACCCGCCCGGCGTGCACGCCTACCTGACCAAGCTGACCGGGCCCGCGGTGAGCCCCGAGGCGCTCGGCCGGGTGGATGCGGTGTTGATCAGCCATGACCAGCATCCCGACAACCTCGACGACGACGGCCGCCGGATGGCCCTGGCCGCCCCGCTGGTGATCACCCACCCCGGCGCGGCGGGCCGGCTGGGCCCCCCGGCGTTGGGGGTGGCGCCCTGGCAGACCCACGAACTGTCCGGATCGCTTGACGTGCAAGCCGTTCCGGCCGTGCACGGCCCGGCCGACGGACAGCGCGACGAAGGCGGCCACGTCAACTGCGAGGTGACCGGCTTCGTGCTGTCCGGGCCCGGCCTGCCCACCGTGTACCTCAGCGGAGACAACGCCTCGATCGCGGCGGTCAAGGACGTCGCCGACCGGGCGGGCGTCATCGACGTCGCCGTGCTGTTCGCGGGCGCGGCCAGCGTGCCCGCCAAAGAAGGCGGGCGACCGCTGACCCTGACCGCGGCCCGCGCGGCGGCCGCCGCCGAGATCCTGGGCGCCCGCGTGGTGATCCCCGCCCACGTCGACGGCTGGGCCCACTTCACCGAGGGTGTCGACGAATTCGCCGCGGCGTTCGACCAGGCCGGGATCAGCGAGCGGTTACGGGTCACGCCCCACGGGGAGTGGATCGACCTGTGGTGATCTAGAGCCGCCCGTCGACCCGCAGGTCCGGGTGCACCCAATCGGGCGAGCGGCGCTCCTTGAACGCGCGGAAGCCCTCGCGCGCCTCGGCGTCACTCAGGCTGCTGGTCATGCCGATGCGGTCGTAGAGCCCCAGATAGCTGTCGATGCTGGACTTGATCACGCCGCGGGCGCGCGGCGCGGTGCGACAGCATTGCGCCAGTAGGTCTTTCGCCTCGGCGAGCAGGTCGTCGTGCGCGACCACGCGGGTGACCAGGCCCCAGTCCAGCGCCTCGGCCGCGGTGAGCACCCGTCCGGTGAACATCAGGTCGCGGGTGCGCACCGGCCCGATGACGCGGGTGAGCATCTGGCTGTAATAGGTGTCGGCGTAGCCGCGGAACAGTTCGGGCACGCGGAAGGTGGCCCGCTCGCTGACCACGGCCAGGTCGCTGCACAGCGCGATCTGGAACCCGCCGCCCTGACACAGGCCGTTTACCGCGGAAACGACTGGCTTCGCGGAGGTGCGCACCGCGTCGAACGGGGTGACGTCCATTCCCAGCGCGCCGCCGAAGGTGATCCAGTTGTCCGTGGCTCCGCCGCCGCCCATGTCGCCGCCGGGCGCGAAGACGTCGCCTGTCCCGGTGAGCAGCAGCCCGGCCAGGTCCGGGTCCTCGTTGACACGGCCCACGGCGTAACGGATTCCGAAGTACATCGCCGGCGTCAGGGCGTTGCGCGCCTCGGGCCGGTCGATGGTGCACACCGCGATCGACCCCTGGCGCTCGAGGGTCAGATAGGGGGTGCCGAGCCAGTCGCCCTCAGGCGGGCGGGGCGTGCTCTGGGATGTCGGCGGGATCTGCGCCACGGGACTCCTCGTGCGTCGGTCGCTACTGTCGCTCTTACAGTAGCCCCGGCGGCCGGTCAGGCATACGGCAGCGTCGCCGTGGCGCTGGTGGTGGCCGCGTCGTCGAGCAACGCCGCGAGCGCGCTCTGCAGCGTGGCTGTGGCTTGCCCCACCGGCCGCTCGCAGTATCTGCAGGTCGCCTTGAACTGCGGCTGGTCGTCTTCGTCCGGCCAGAACCGGCGCGGCCCCGCCTGCGCGCCGGGGTCGTAGGCGACCGACTGATGGGGAGCGTCCTTGAGCAGCCTGCCCACCGGATGGCCTTGCGGGCACTCGAGTTTGAGGATGCCGATGCCTTCTTGGTTTCCTGCCATCTCCACCGTCCCTTGTCGAGCGCACCCAGCCGCGGTCTTATGGTGGCCCACTGGGTGCGACCAGGCAAGGGTGTCGGGCACCCTCCGACGCTTCCGAAGACTGGGAATATCCCCGATATCAGGCGTTTCAGTGAGATCCCATGTCGACGGTCCAGTAATGCCCCCTGGGGCCGCCGGCGAAGTGCGCCGCACCGGCATCGGTGAGGCCACAGTTCAGGATCAGGTTGCGGTGACCCCAATTGTTCTTGCCGCCGTCATCTTGCATCCAGAACTGCACGGCGGCCGCTTCCGAGGGGAACCCATCGGCGACGATCTCGCCCGTATTGGAGTATCCGGCCTGGGTGATGGGCCCACCCTGGTCCGTGGTCAGGCCACCACTCGCGGTCTTGTGCATGTTCGGGAAATTGTCGACCGTACTGGCGTCCATATTGGCGATGAAGCCGTTATGGGTGGCCGCCGTGTTGTCCAAGGCCCCCGAATCGGCGAAGGGTTTCGGGCAAGGTTTCGTAAGCGCGCCGGAGGTATCCCATTTGGTGCCGTCCTTGTCCGTGGGGTGCGGGAGGTACTTGCCCGGGTTCACCCGGGCGTCGTTGACTGCGGCGAGTAAGGCCGCATCTGGCCCGCCGCTTCCGGGGGCCGCTTTGGCGCCACCGGGATTGAAGCCGGCCTCGGGTTTGAGGCCGCCGGTGTTGCCGACACCGGCGTCGGCGTTCTCCTGCCACGTTTGTTGCCGCCGTTGCGGACTCACGCACACCGCATCGCCGTCGAACGCCTCGCGCCACACCAAACCAGAAGTGCAGGTCTTGGGCCCATAAGCGCCGCCACCGGGCACATAGCCCACACCCTTTGCCGCAGCATTGTTTTCGTCCTGGACGGTCTGGGCGATGTTCGAGGGTACGCAAACCATATCGCCCGGTCGCGCTTTGCGCGGAACCAAATTGGCCATGTCGTTGGGAATGCAATTACCGTTCGCCGACGCGGCCGGTAACCCCGTCACACCGCTCAGCACGGTGGCCGCCGCCACCCACAACGGCAACATGGGCAGCCGCATCCCGGCTAGGAGCGGGTTACGCGCAGCTTGCAGTGTCGTACTCACCGACATGAGAAGCTCCTCTCAATTCACCTGTTGCCTGACGCTATTCGCGGCGGGGTGTTGGAGAAATAGGGTGTTTCCCTACCGGTTTCGCGTGGAACGCACATCAAAGCGGTTCGGGAAAGGCGCACGCAACTAGCCGATGTCGTTGGGCGGCGGCGGGTACGGCGGGCAGTAACCCGCGTGCTGCTGTGCACCGAGAACCGTGCCGCACCGATACCCATTCCAGTCGAGGTTTTCTCGCCGGGTGTCTGGCGTTACGCAAACCGTGTCGCCGTCGAACGCCTCCCGCCACACCGATCCCTGCTTACAACTCTGTGGCCCATACGGGCCGTTGGGATCGCGCCGGTCGGCGGCTGCGGCGTTCTCTTGTGCTGTGCGGGTGCGGTCACCCGGGCGAACACACACAGCGTCGCCGACCCGCGCCTCCCGCCAGACCAGGCCCTGGACACAGGTATTGGGTCCGTAGGGCAGGTTCGGGTCCGCGTGCGACGGAGCTACCCCGAAAGCGATTGCGCCCGCGGCCACCGCCGCCAACAGGTAGCAGGTATGGGCAAGCTTGTGCAGGTCGACTCCGGCACTGCGGGTCAGGCGATGTGAAACTGGCATGAGACGCTCCCCTCTTGTGGCCCTGCCGGAAGTCACCGCAGCTGCTGCATCAAAGCGAATACTGCTGCAGTAGAAAGTTATTGGTCACAGACGAACTTTCCGACCGCGTCCCAGTTGCCGCTGTGGATACCCGCGTTTCCAGGACCGAAGTCTTCATAGCCGCCACGCGCGCTGCCGTCGGGGTGGATCATGCCGGCGTATCGACTGTTCCAGCCGTTGTCCCAGACCACGGCGAAGCCGATGTCACTGCCCCTGATCCCGGGGCCGGCGCTTATCCTCCCCTTGACCTCGGGTCCGCCGTGCCCCTCGAAACTGGCCTGGCCGGTCAACGACGTGTACGCGAAGACTTTGTAGCCGTTGTCTTCGGCGAGGAGGAGTTCTTCACTGACGCCACGCCACTTCTGGCACGCGCCGGTGGCGCTGACCGTGCGGGAGGCGGCGGCCGCGTTGTCGGCGGCCGCCTGGTCGCGCACATCGGGCGTCACGCAGACCGCGTCACCCGAATAGGCATTGCGCCAAACGAAACCGGGCTTGCAGGCGTTGCCACCACCGGGTTGGACGTTTTGTGCCGCGACGGCGTTCTGCTGTGCGGTCTTGTCCCTGACCTCGGGGGTGACACACACTGCATCGCCTGGGCGAGCGGCGCGCCAGACGAACCCCGGCTTGCAGGCCGGAGCCGGCGGGTCGGCCGTCGCAGCCGGTGCTTCGACGATCAGAGTCGCGCCGCAAAGGACGATCGTGCAGAGCGCTGTCCACGGCATGGGTTTGGTCAACATGGCCGTCCTTTCGGCTACGCATGGGATCGACAGCGTGCGGCTCCCACGCTAGGCGCGGCCAAGCGGCGGGTGATATCAGTGGTTTCCCTATACTTTGGCGTCGCCCTGCGACGCTGCCCCGCACAAGCAAGGGTGCCCCGCAGGACCAGCCCTACATAGGTTGGACGGACTGTGTGCTCACCTGCATGCCGTGGCCGGTGCGGTCATTGGTGAAGGTGACGGTGTCGACGGTCGCCGTGACGGTCCAGCCTTGAGCCTCGTATGTCCCGGGTCCCAGCTCAACCTTGCCGGCAAGCGCCCCAAGGTCGGCGTCCACGAATTGGAATTTGCCGTCGGCACTGACGCTTACGGTATGAAACGGCTGACCACTGGCGCGAGGGGGCCAGCGGTCGGCGGAGGTTTGGCAGGCGACCAGTTCGGCGCTGATGGAACAACCGATAGCGTTCGAGGCCGTGGTCACGCGCACGTAGCCCTGCTCGTTGGCGGTCAAGGTACTGGGAGGTGTTGGCGGCGGCGAGGTCGAGGCCAGCTGATACGACTCCGACGCGGTACTCGCCACGGTGGTCGCCGCTGCCAGGGCCAGTGCGAATACGGCAAGCAGCGGCACGATCACGCATCGGACGTCCCGGGCGCTGACTCGGTTCCGCATCCGACCCCTGTCGCTCGGAGGTTCGAGGTAGCGACCGATGGTAGCGCTAATTGGTCCGCGCCACATCAGGGAAAACCCCTACATTGCCGACGGCTTTCGGCGAGCGGCCGCGGAACGCGGGGCCCTGCGGCGCCAGTCCGGAATTGGGTAGGGAAACTCCGTATTCCATCCCCATCGCTGGCGGCGTTAGCTTCCCAATGACGACCAGAAGGGCATACGTCGATGGGAGTTGTTCTCATGTCTTGTCATGCGCCAGCAGGGGGCACTTCCCTGGCACAGCCCGGCCGCGAGGCAACGCGGGCAGCACGCAACCTGGGCGTGCGTTTGATACCCGTGCTCTATGCGGTCGCTGTTACCGCCCTGGGCCCGGTGGCCGCGCCCACCGCTTCGGCGAATGGCGGCTGCATTCCCGGAGACGCACCCGGGCTGGTTCCGCGTCAGGCCCGGCCCGGTGACAACGTCTGCGTCTCGCCCGCAATAGCCGCCGAGGTCCAGACCGAGAATGCCGCCGCAGCCGACGGCAAGGGCTACGCCGGCGGGGGCGCATACGGCCCCAAGACATGCGTTTCAGGGTTGGTGTGGCGCGAGGCATACGACGGCGACGCGGTGTGCGTCACCCCGCAACGGCGCACCGAAACGTGGCAGGAGAACGCGAACGCCGGGGTCGGCGCCACCGGCGGATTGAAGCCGCAGACCAATTCCCCTGCGGCGGGCGCGCATACGGTCACCTACCAGGTCCTTGGCGCGGGCGATGTCTTCTCCGCCATTCCCGACCCCGGCACCCCGGTATACCCCGCCAGCACCACCACGTGGGTACCGACGCCGTGGTCGCAGACCGTGCAGGTCACGGGAAGCAAGTTCCTGGCCTTGAATTACACCGATCACCACGGTACGCATGACTGCTCGATCCTGGTAGACGGCCAACCCGTCCACCTCACCGAGCACACGCCGGGACGCTGCGCCTACCAGATGCCCTGATCTCTGTGCGGCCGCGACGCGCCTGGGCAAATCGGTAGCCGAATCCGTTGTCAGTCATCACGTTCCAGTTGGTCGAGGCGACGGCCGAGTTCTGCGCGCGACCGGATGCCGAGCTTGCGGTATATCCGTGAGAGGTGAACCTCGACGGTCTTGGGACTGATGAACAGCGCGGAGGCGATGTCATGATTGGTCCTGCCGGCTGCTGCCAAGTCGGCGATACGCCGCTCGGCCGACGTCAGCACTTTCGAGTCGGCTGGGCCGAAATTGATGCGCTCGAGGGATGTTCGGGCACGGCGCTCCCACAGCGGCGTGCCCAGGTCCTCGAATGTGGCCGCCGCCGCGCGCATCGCCGCGGCCGCATTCTCGCGGCTGCGCTGCCTGCGCAGGATGTCACCGAGCAACAACTGCGTGCGGCCACGCTCGAAGGGCATCGGCAGGCGCTCATGCGCGGCCATCGCCCGTTGCGCGGCCGTCAGCGCCGCAGTCAGATCGCGGTCCCCGGCCAGAAGCATCGCCCGGCACCGCGCACCGACCGCCAGCATCCACGGCCGATCCAACCGACGTCCGTTGTCCTCCAACACATCAATCAGGTTCTTCGCCTCAGTGAACCTGTCGAGACGAATCAAGGCTTCAGCGGCGTCAGGCAGAAAAGGGGTGATAAAGATCTCCGTGGCACGCGGGCTCTGCTCGAAGCCACGCAGCAGCGGTGACAGGACCCGAAGTGCCGATTCGTAGTTCCCCAGCGATACCTCGAGAAAGCCCAGTGTGCTCGTGGGCCAGACGGTGACCAGCGCCGGCGAGTCGCAGCGTTCAGCAGCCGTCAGTGCGGCACTGGCGTCGCGACGCGCGACGGCCTCATCGCCGGCGTAGGCGGCCACCATCGCCTGAATCATCAGCGCCACGGCCAACGGCAGGTCAGCATCGAGCTGGCGGGCACGCTGCAGCGCATCCTCACCGATGAGCGATGCCTCTGCGAAGTCGCCACGCCATATTTCGTTGAGCGCGCCATGGAAGGCACCGACCATCATTTCGCTTTCGGCGCCGCGCTCGATGTAGCGTTGCCGAATCGCCCTGAGTGCTTGCCGCGCTTCGTCGAGCCGTCCCGTCCCGTTGAGCAAGGCGGCGTGCTGGAGAGTGGGCCACAGCATGGCCGACGGCGTGTCGTCGCCATCGTCCAGCAGCAACGCGGTCCGCAGCCCCTCCTCGTCGAAGCCCTCACCGACCAGGAACCGCACCAGCACTCGCATGCTCGACGCCTGGCTCAGCAGCTGACGGTCGTCGAGCCGGGTTGCGGTGGTGACCGCTTCGTCAGCCGCGTCGACGGCGCCTTCGAACTCGTGAATGTTGATCCGCGCGAACGCCAACAACGCGAGTATGTAAGCCAGCAACTCATCGTCGCCGGTGGCGGAGTCCGCTGCTCGTTGGAGCTGCCTCGCGCCTTCCCGGGAACTGCCGTCGAGCAGAGCCCACAGCCCCAGCAAGCTGAGCGCTTCAGCGTGTACCTTCGCCGGCGCGGGCGTCCTGATGACCTCCTCGAGGAGATCGCGTGCGCGTACGGCATCGCCAGCGCTGAAATAGAATGTTGCACAGCGAATCTGGCGTTCGGGGCTGCCGACGCCGAGCTCATTGGCCAACTCGGTGAACTCCGCGGCAGCCGCCGGCGCCCCGCGCCTGTTGGCCAATTCGGCGGCAGCATCGAGCGCCTCCAGCGTCTTCGCGTCGCCGTGCGTGGCGGCCAGCGCCAGGTGACGAGCGCGCAATTCAGGGTGATCGACGATCGACGCCAATCGCCGGTGCATTGCACGCCGTTGCGTGGGTGCGGCCATCGTGTATACGGCGGCGGTCAGCAGCGGGTGGGTGAAGCGCAGCCGGTGCCGGTCGATGGTGACGATGCCCCTCTCTTCCGCGACCAGCAGTCGCCGTACGCACTCATCCACGCCCTGGGCGGCAGCCTGTGCCACGGCCTCTACCGTCGGCTCGGCCAGGCACGCAGCGGCAAGCAGTATTTGGCGAGTGTCCTCATCGAGCACATCGATCTTGGAAGCCACCAGCCCGGCCAAGGTGGTTGGCAGCGTCATCTCGATGCCCGCTTCACCCTCAGGGATCGTGCGCGCTAATTCGATGGCGTAGAACGGATTACCGCCGGAAGCTTCATGGATCCGCAGCATGGTATGCCGCGAAACCGAGCGTCCCAGCCGGGCAGTGATGATCTGACGCAATGCCCCGAGGGCCAACGGCTTGAGGGCAATTCGTCTTATGGCATCCGGCCTTTCGAGCTGCAGCCAAGACACATCGTCACCACCGCCGGTACGCACGGTCGCCAGCAGGCCGACCGGACCCGAAAAGCGTCGCGCTGCGAACGCCACCACGCGAGCGCTGGAGGGATCCAGCCACTGCAGGTCGTCGACGGCCAAGAGCACCGGCGTGGTTTCTGCCAGTATGTCGATCGCCGACAGGAATGCCGCCGCTACCGCACGCTGATCGGTTGCCCGGCCGTCATCGCTGACCTGCAACATGATTTGGTCGACCGCCAGGCGTTGCGGCCCGGGCAGCGCTTCGATGACCTCGCGATCGACCGAGGAAAACAGGTCGGCCAACGAGACGTAGGCCGTCACCGATTCAGTGATCGCCGCACGCGCTGTGAGCACTCGCATGCCCACCGCCCGGGCCTGCTCGGTCGCGGCCAGCCACAGGGTGGTTTTGCCGATTCCGGCCTCACCCTCCACCAGCAAGCAGGCGGGCATAGCGCGGCAGGTGTCCAGGAATTCGGAGACGGCTTCGGCCTCCGCGGCACGACTCCCGGATACGACTGGCCCGGCCATGAGCGTCAGCGTGAAGAGCCGTCAGCAACCGAACGGACGCCGGCCCCGGACACGCCTGAACGAGAAAACTCGTGTGGTTGCCGGAGCCGCATCTGGATGCGCATTCTCGCCCCGGCTCACGACCCGGCGCAGATTCGCATGTTCGAAACTTATCGGCACCGACAGGTACCTGCAACTACAGGCCCCCGCGGGACGATCGCCCGTTAACCGAGGCCGGCGTCGATGAGCAGCCGCGACAATCCCTGTTCGGTGCACAGGGCGCGCACCGCCGCGATGTCGTCGCGCGCGTCGGCGGCACGCCCAGCCGCGGTGAGGGTTTCGATGAGCAGCAGGCGGGCCTGCAGGGCGGCCAACGGCCGGGCGGCCGGGTCCATTCCGGCCACCAGGGCGCCGGCGCGCCGGCATGCCTCGTCCCGGTCTTCGCTGGCATGGCTGCGCGAGAGCAGCCGGATGCCCGAGGCCGCGTCGAGCTCGGCGGTGAGGATGGCGATGCCGTCGCCGCCGCGGGGAATGTCGCCGCCGGCCCGCAGCCGGTCCGCCTCGGCGGGGTCGATGGGCAGCCCCAGCCTGACCCGCTCGAGGGTGATGGCGGCGGCCAGGCGTGGCAGCCGCAGCTTGTCGGCCACCGCCATGCCCGCGTCGAGGCGGTCCACCGCGGCTTCGCGATCGCCCTGCGCGGCTTTGATTTTCGCGCCGACGACGTAGCGTGCCACCAGGTAGTCGACCCCGCCCCCTTCGGGGCCCAGGTGATAGCTCTCCTCGAGCAGTTCGGCGGCCTCGTCCAATTCGCCCGTTTCGTAGAGCATTTCGCCGAGCACCGCACCGGCGATCCGCGCCGCGTACGAGTGCGCCCCCGCCGCGGTGCCGGTCTCGAACGCCTGCCGGAACCTGCGCAACGCCAGCGGGATGTCGAGCTGCTGGCGCGCGGCGATGCCCGCCCAGCTGCGGGCGTAGACGGCGCCGACCGCGCCGACCTGCTCGTTGAACGGCTCCGCCCACTCCAGGAGTCGTTGCGCGGCGGAAAGGTCGAAGCGGTGGATCGCCGCGAACGCCAGCGCGATGGCGGCCGCCTGCGGGAGCACCGGACGCAGTTCGTGCGCCCTCGACATCACCTCGGCCAGCATGTCCTCGAGGCCTTCGATCCGGTCGGCATAGATCTCGGCCACCGCCCGCACCACCCTGGCTTCCAGGGTCAGCTCCGCGCACCGCGCCTCCGGCAGGTCGGACGTGGCGATGGCTGCGGCGAAGCGGTCGAGTGCGATCTCGGTGGCCTGGGTGCGGTGCAGCAGGATGTTCGACCACGCCATCGAGAGTTGCAGCAGCGGTCGTGTGGTCACGAGCTGCGGGGGCAGCTTCTCGACCAGGCCGAGGAAGGTGGTCATGCGTGACTGGTTGATCAGGGACCTGGTCTCGATGTCCTCCACTAGGTCCACCGCCCGGGCGGTCTCCCCCGCCGCCAGGGCGTGGTCGACGGCCTCGCTGATGTGGCCGTGCTCGGCGAACCACGCCGACGCGGCGCGGTGCAGGTCATGGAGGCGGCCGGGATCGTCGCGTTCGAGGCGGCGCCGGAGGAATCCGGCGAACATCTGGTGGTAGCGAAACCACTGCGGGTCATGGTCGATGTGGCGCAGGAACAAGCCGCGGCGCTCGACCTCTTCCAGCGTGGCGTGTCCGCCGTCGACGCCGGCCAACACCGATGCCAGCTCACCGCAGATGCGTTCGGTGATCGCGGTCGCCATCATGAAGTCCACCAGTTGCGGGTCGAGGATGTCGAGGACGTTCTCGGCCAGGAATTCGCCGACCTCCTCGCTTTCGCCCGACATCCGGCTCACCAAGGCGCCCGGATCGCCGCCGCCGCGCAGCGACAGCTTGGCCATCTGCAGGCCGGCGACCCACCCGTCCGTCGAAGCGGTCAGGGCCGTCACGTCGCTGCCCGCCAACTGCAGCCCGATGGTCTCGTTGAGCAGCGACCGCGCCTCCTCGGCATCGAATCGCAGTTTCTCGCAATCGATTTCGACCAGCTCATCGCGAACTCGTAACTTGCTCAACGGCAATCCGGCGCGCGACCAGCTGGTCACAATGATCTGCAGGTGATCGCAACCGTGGTCGATCAAAAATCGCAGAGCGTCGATGGTTTGGGCGTCCGAGACCCGCTGCCAGTCGTCGATGACCAGCGTGACGGGTTCGCCGGCCTCGTCGATCGCGTCGATCAGCGAGGTCAACACGTAGCGGGTCGCCTCGTCGCCGCGCTGCTCGATGATCTGCTCCAGCGGTTCGGCGAGCGCGGGACGTACCCGCCGGATGGCTGCAAGCAGGTGGGCGAGGAACCAGACCACGTTGTTGTCGTCGTCGTCGACCGTCAGCCACGCCACCGTCACGCCCGAAGCGGCCAGTTCCGCGCGCCACTGGGCGACCAGGGTGGTTTTGCCGTAACCCGACGGCGCGTACAGCAGGATCAGCCGCCGCCGCCCGGCCGCGCGCAGCAGCGCCATCAACCGGTCGCGCGGGACCAGCGACTGAATCGACGCGGGGGGACGGTATTTCGTCGACGGCGCCGGGGGCGTCGTGGTGGCCTCGCGCCGATGATCCGACGATCCGGCCGGCGGCGAGCCCGTGCGCTTGAGCTCGACCGGCACCACCATGTCGTCGACCGGGAGGTGGTGGCGGCGCTGTACCTCGCGCAGCTGTTCACCGTATTCCAGGGCCGACGCCGGCCGGCGTGACGGATCGCGGGTCATGGCGGTTTCGATGACGGCGATGACGTCCTCGGGCACCCGCTGTCTGGCCAGCATCTCGGGGATGGGCCGGCCCATGGGCGGGTGGCCGGTCAGCGCGCAGAACAGCGTCGCGCCCAGCGAGTAGACGTCGGATCCGGTTGTGGGAGTCGCGCCTTCGAGGAGTTCGGGGGCGATGAACGCCGGTGAACCGATGACCACGCCCGAGCGGGTCTCGAACCCGCCGGCGATGCGGGCCAGCCCGAAGTCGGTCAGCTGCGGTTCCCCGTAGTCGGTCAGCAGCACGTTGCCCGGCTTCACGTCGCGGTGCAGGATGCCGGCCCGGTGCGCGGCCTCCAGCGCGCCGGCGAGCTTGACGCCGATGCTGAGCGCCTGGCGCCAGTCTAGGGGCCCGTGCCCGCTGACCTGCCCCCACAGCGACCCCGTGCCGTGGTAGGGCATCACGATGAACGGCCGGCCGCCGCGGGTGGTACCGACCTGCAGGACGGTGACGATGTGCGGGTGCCCTGAGAGCCGGCCCATCGCGCGCTGCTCGCGCAGGAACCGGTCCAGGTTTTCGGGGTCGAGGTCGTTGGTCAGGACCTTGACGGCCACCATGCGGTCCAGCTCAGGCTGCGCGCAACGGTAGACGACCCCGAATCCGCCGCGCCCGATCTGCTCGACGCCCGCGAAGTCGAGTTCCGCGGCGACCCCGGCGATCAGATCCTGCTGGATCGCCTCTGCATCCACGTCGGCCATCGACGGTCACTGTCCTCGCGCGTAAAGAGGGTGGCCAACCCACCGGTCGTGTCACCCTATCGCGGAATGACCTGGGGCAATGGCAGTAATTTTTCGGGGGTCGTAGGCCGGGCCGATGATGAAGAGCGCCGCCGACAGGCCGGTTTGCGCAAAGCCGTATCCCGTGAACGAGGCGTAGCGGCAGTCACGAGGCGCTTAGAGCTTGGCACTGATCGGAGTGATCGGAGTGATCGGAGTGATCGGAGTGGAGCTTCATACCAGATTCACTTGATCCGGTAATCCGACATAAAACCGGACACGGTGCTTGCACCCCGATGCTGGGCATCGGAATACCTGCTCTCCGGGAATCCCAACGTTGCTCATCTACGGACTAACAGCAGGCGAGAACGTTCCTTGAGGGGTCAGACTCACACTCTGACGTAGCGCGCAGCAACATGGCTGGCCCGGCGTTTCGAAATGGGAATTGAGAGCTTCCTGGCGGCGAGCTAGGGACTTTCGACACTAGGTGCATCGGGCCGTTTACGCGTTGGCTTTGCATAAGCATCGCGGCCGGTCTGCGTCGCAGCCGCCCACGGTCCTGAGGAGATCAGGGATGAACATCACGGACAGTTTCGCCGTAGCCGCCACCTTCGCCGCTATCACGGTGGCGGTTGGGTGTGCCGGCGGGAAGGGCGGCGGCCACAGCGCAACGCCGGCGGCACCAACGGGGACAACCACGGTGACAACCACAGCGCCAGCGCCACCTCCGCCTCCACCCACGATGGCGCCCACCAGCATCGACTCGCTGATCCTGGCGCCGGCCACCGTCGGCGATATCGTCGGGACGAAATTCGACTATGTCGCCAAGCCTCCGCCGGGCTTTCTCTCCCCTCCGAAACCCGTTGCCGTCGTCGAGGGTAACCCCGAGTGCGGGGCGCTATACGGGCCGAACACCGACTCGTTTGGCGATTACACCGCATACCGGGCCAATTCTTATGAGCACGACATGACGCACCCTCCCCTGGTCAATCAGGACGTTGCGATGGTCGCCGACGCGAAAACAGCGACGCAGTTGCTGGACACCGCTTTCGCCAAGCCATTGAATTCCTGCGACAATGCTGTCACCAAGAATTCTTTCAATATGTACACTAAATGGCAAAAAATCGACGTCACCGCTACGGATGTGCGTTGGACGGCAACAGGATTGAAGAACGGTCAGGTCGTCGGTTCGGTCTGCGCCAAAGAGGCCCGGGCAAAGAACAATGTGGTCATCTATGCGCAGGTTTGCGAAGAGGGCAATGGCGCTCCGACGGCCCTAGCGACAATCGTGGACAAGATATCGGAGAAGATACCCGGGTAGGCCCGGCAGAGAAAATATTCCGTAGGAGAGAGCCGCTGCCCTGCGACATTGGTCGCAGCGGATGTGCATGATCTAGCGGGCTCGGTCGACGGTCAATCCGGTATCGAACCATGCCGCGACGACCCGCAATCGGGGACGCCAATTGGCGGATCTATCAAGAGAAGGACCGTGCCGCCCGTCCCCGCGTCCACTCGCCCGCTTCAGGCAAGCCGCAGGAGTCGTGCCCACCAATTTCCTGACCTTTTCCCCGACCGCGCAAAGCACTTACTCGACAAACACGACGAATTGCTCCAAGCAACCGCCGACCACGACGTCCCAGCGCGCCGGTTCCAGTGCCGAACGTCACGCGCTGCAAGCCGATCGGACCGTGCTCGTGCAATTCAGAAGGGTGGTCCCGGCTGGGATCGAACCAGCGACCTTCCGGGTGTCTCGGAGCAAGCATCTAAACAGGCCAATGCGGGAACGGGAAGGATTACCCGGGACTTCCCGTGATGGATGGTGTGGCGGCACGCTCGTAGCTCGGTGCCCGTGCCAGGTGACGCGTCGGTGCCTTCGTTCCGCATGTACTGGGGAAACGACCCGCCCGATACCTGTAGCCGTAGCCGGTGGCCGGCGGCGAGCCGATGTGCGCAGGGGTGCAGACGTAGCCGCAGCAGTCGGTCCCCGGCTGCGGGATCGAGCCGTAGGAAGGTCTCAGAGAAGTTGCGGGAACAGCCTTTAGTGTCGACATCGCAGAGCCGGACGAACACGTCGGCGTGCGGATTGCTCGTGCTGTGGTCCAGCTCCACGATGGGAGTGCCGATGATCTCCAGCATTGCGGGTAGCGCGGGGGTGGTGAAGGTCAGCACGTCTGAGCGTGATTCGAGGTCGCAGTTGTCGCGCACTCCGGCGTTGTTGTCGATCAAGGGCCCGGAAACCGTGGGTGTGGGATGTGCGGGGTCGTAGGTGAACGAGGAGGTGCCGGACTGCGCCTGCCGCATGGTGAGCTGTCCGGTCGGCTGTAGATAGTGGATCTGTTCGGTGCCTGGCGGTGGCCAGTGAGGGTGTTCGCGCCATTCGTCGGTGCCGGTGACGGCGATCCGGACGGGCTGGTGCGCGCGGGTGACGGGTTCACCCGCGAGGTGCTCGGCCATCCAGTCAAGGTTGCCGCGGGCGAGCTGCCCGTTCGCGCCGCTGACGACCTCCTGGTGTATCCATGGCCCGACGGTGAGTGTGACGTCGAGTCCACGTTCGTGCAGCACGTCGTACTGGCGCATGGTTTGGGTAAGCAGCAGGTCTTGCCAGCCGCCGACGAGCCGGATCGGCACCGACACCTTTTCCAGCGCGGCGCTGGCGTTGTAGGGCCCCCAGAACGGGTCGCTGAGGTCTGAAGTACACAGCCACTTGCGGAACCACGGCGCCCGGTGTCCGAGTGCAATGTCCGCGGCATCTGCCAGAGGGAGCGCCGCGACGGTGCGGGCGTTGAGCTTCGCTGCCCGAGCGAAGATCCACATGGTACCGAGCAACCCGAACCGTTCCTGGTTCACAATGACCCTCGACCACGTGAGTAAGTCATGGAGACGGAAAGCTCCTGTGCCCAAGCCGAATTCGGTGGCATCGTGCGGGCCGGCGATGATCACCGCCGCGCGCAGTTCTGGTGGCGGATCGACCAGCAGAGCCCACTGCGTCCATCCGACACCGGACGCGCCGTAGGTGGCTAGTCGCCCGTCGAACCACGGCTGCGTGCGCAACCAGGCCATAGTGTCTTGGCCGTCGTCCATGTCGGCGGCCATCGGCGTGAACTGACCGCCGGAGCCGAACGAGCCGCGGCAGCTCTGCGTCACCACGTGGTAACCATGTCCGGCAAATAGGCGCGCATCCATATTGATGGGCAGGCCCCGCCCGTACGGCGTGCGTATCAGGATCGTTCCCCGCCCCTGGGTGTCAGCAGGCACGTAGTGGTCGGCCAGCAGCGTGATCCCATCCCTCATGGGTACGGCGAGGTCACGTTCAATCCGGAAGCGATGTGTTGCCTTCGGCAACTTCCAGCGCCATGCAACCGCCCGGTCCAAGACCCTGGCGGTGAAGCCGGGCCGCTCATCCACGATCATCTCAACACCTCGATGCCGAAACATGTTGTGCTTCTACTTAGTTCATAGCTAACGGTCGGTCGTACATGTCATACAGTGACGACAAGCTTTCTTGCTGAGACGCCCTTCCGAAGGCGTTCGAGAGCGTCGGGAATCTTGTCGAGCCCGTCGCCGACGACCATGGCGTCGGGTGCGGCTCGGTACGTGCCGTTGGAAAGTGCTTTGGGCAGGAAGTCCACGTATATCGCGGGGCCGACTTCGTTGTCCTTGAGGCTTCCGCCCCAGATGGAATTCACACGGACCCCTTTACGGCGCCTGAACGACGACTCGACTCGGGTGAACAGCGCTGGCTGGGCGGACGAGATCCGATGGCTGCCTAGTACTTTCGATGCGATGGCCAGCGTCGGCGCCAGGGATCCTCGACCAATCGCGAGTGTGCCGGCAAGCGGACTGTCGCCCATCGCGTCGATGAGTTCGCTGGTCGCGGCGCGGCTGTGGTAGTCGACGGTTTCGGTGGCACCCAGTGAGCGGAGGTAGTCGAAGTTGCGCGGCGACGAGGTGGCGATGACGCGATACCCGGCATGGAGCGCGAGCTGGATCGCATTGCTGCCGACGCTGGTCGATCCGCCCCACACCAGGACGGTTTCTCCGCGATCTCGGGAATCGTTGGTGGGCAACGCCAGTGCGAGCTGATCTTGCTGGAACATGCCCGACGCTGCCGTCGACACTGCCATCGGTAGCACAGCCGCCTGCGCGAAGGGCAGACCAATAGGCAGTGGGGCGACCATGTGCTGCATGAGCACCACATACAGCTGGAAAGCGCCTTCTGCTGCCCGATTGCGGTTGCGCTCGATTCCTGCCGCATGGCCGACGACACGATCGCCCGGGCGCAGACGGGTCACGTCGGATCCAACTTCCACAACCTCGCCGGCAACATCGGAGCCGACCACAGCGGGAAACGTCAGCCACGGAAGTATCAGCCGGTAGGCGAAACCGGGGATTCCGTCGACAGGATTCACCGCGATCGCACGTGCCCGCACAACAACCTCGTCGGCCGCCGGTCTGGTGTACGGGGCAGGCCCGACCTCGAACCGAGCCCCGCGCTTCGGAAGCCAAAGAGCCATGTTCTGGGCGGGCATCTGCAGCTTCTCCTTGGTGTCATCGATCGCCGGCAGCGCACGGGCACCATCGATTCAACGTGATGTCATAACCTGTCATCAGCTTAGCACTAATGACAGGGACTGTCATCACCTGCTGTACCGCCCGCCAGGCGGCGCCGATCAGCGAGGCGTGGCTAAGGCTTTGACTTCCTCGAGCGACTCGTTGATGAGTTGTGCCAGGTCGCGGCCATTGACGTCGTCGACCCAAAGCTCAAACGCCACTTTGAAAACCGCAACTCCTATTTCTGCGGTCAGGCTTGCGGCCGGTTGTGCCACACCGCGCCCGCATAACGTGTCGGCGATCCCCGCGGCAAGCTTGGCGAGCTTGATCAGCTCCCGTTCCTGAAGCTGTGCGTTGGAGGCAATGACGGTCTGGCGTTGCCGCGCCTGCTCGCGAGAGCGGCCCTCAAAGAGGATCCCGATGGTCTTTAGTCCCGCGGCCATAGCGTCCATCGGCGCCGCCGAGTCGGGGGCGCCGGCAACGGCGCGCACGAACAAATCGTGTAGCGCTCCTTCGCCCCAGAACAGCACCTCGCGCTTATCGGCGAAGTACCGGAAGAACGTTCGCTCTTTCAGCCCCGCGCGCTCAGCGATTTCCGCCACCGTCGTCTGGTCGAACCCGCGTTCGCTGTAAAGCTCCAGGGCGGCCTGTTCAAGGCGGCCCCGCGCATTGGGTTCCCATCGACTCACGCCCCGATCCTAGATGATGACAGCCACTGTTATGGCGGTCATCGCCATGTCAGTAACTGACACCGTTCTGTCCGACGTCGATGGGCGATTGACGGGGCGCTTGGCTGCGCGCGTGCTCGCCACCGGCCGCATCGGGAATTATCGCCGCGGCAGCGCTCAGGGCGCAGCGCGGTCATCTCAAGGGTTGGCCATCAATTTAGAGCCGAGGTCGCCGGCCAGCGGTGTCATCCATATGGCGTGGGCCCCCGCCGGGCGCCGACCGGCGTCGAGGTTGGGCCGGTCGAACATCATTGGGCCCATTCGCCGACGTAGTCGCGCTGTGCACACGACGGGCAGTGCATTCGGCGATCAGGAGCCGACAGCCGCGACCGACCCCACACCGTGGAAACCGGACAAAGATGAAGCAACCATGAATGCACGCGCGCTATTTCTACAGTTCAGAAGGGTGGTCCCGGCTGGGATCGAACCAGCGACCTTCCGCGTGTGAAGCGGACGCTCTCCCACTGAGCCACGGGACCGGCGCCAAGAGGCGAACGACGTCGAAGATTAGCACGAGCCTGGTCTCGACAGTACCGGCCCATATCCCCCTTTAGGGCCCTGCGTTAGCCTGGACACGGCTCGTACCGAGAAATTTGTATGTGCCCGCTCACGTGGACTATCGTCGTGCTTCGCACCGGACGACGATCTCGTCCGAGGCGCGCGGATGTAGCGCAGTTGGTAGCGCATCACCTTGCCAAGGTGAGGGTCGCGGGTTCGAATCCCGTCATCCGCTCGAAGGTGCAAGTGGCATCAATCCCAGCGGTGGAGTGGCCGAGTGGTGAGGCAACGGCCTGCAAAGCCGTGCACACGGGTTCGATTCCCGTCTCCACCTCCAGCTTTTTGACCCCGCGCGATTAGCTCAGCGGGAGAGCGCTTCCCTGACACGGAAGAGGTCACTGGTTCAATCCCAGTATCGCGCACCAGAGTTATTGCAGCTCAAAGCACATTTTTCGCTTCGCGAACGATCCGCATGCACGTAACTAGCACAACGGCGCTTGCCCATGCGCATCCGATGCAAGGCGTTGCGCAGTCGATCTTTCGTTTTTTTCGAATTACGATGGTCGCATGGACGTTCTCGCCGACCACACTGTCTTGCCACCAGATTCCGCCAAAAGTGGGGAGTTACAAGAGCTGGCTGACGTCTTAGGTGAGCATACAGAGATGTTTCTGGTCACTTCGGACGGTCGCAAGTTCAAACTCAGCCATGAGCTATTGAATGTGCTAGCTCATGCCAGCAATGCTCTCGCCGACGGACGAGCCGTCACCCTAGAGCCGCATCGTGCGGTGCTGTCGACACAAGAAGCAGCCGACTTACTCGGCGTGTCTCGACCCACCCTCGTGCGCCTGCTGCAATCCGGTGAGATTACGTATACGAAACCGGGTCGCCACAGAAGAGTCCGATTGGAGGACGTGCTGGCGTACCAACAGCGGATACGCAAGTCCCGACGCAGCGACCTTGAGGCTATGGGCACCGAAGCGGCAAAAGATGATGCGTACGGCGTAGTCAACGGCTTCACGGAGACCCGCTGAATGTGGCCAGGATACGAGTATTGCTCGATGCCTGCGTGTTGCTCCCGTATCAGCTAGCTGATCTCCTACTTTGGCTGGCTGATGCTGAGATGTATGAGCCATTGTGGTCTGAAGAGATCCTGAACGAGGTTGAACGAAATCTCATCACGAAGTTCAATGTCGAGCCAGAGAAAGCATCGCGACGGCTAAACCGGATGCGGTCAGCGTTTCCGAATGCGATGGTCGAAGGCTATGAAGACCTCGTGGCCGCGATGACGAACGATCTAAAAGATCGTCATGTGGCAGCAGCGGCCGTACGCGGCGGAGCCGCGATCATAGTGACTGCCAACATCCAGGATTTTCCGCCAGAATCATTGGAGCCGTACGATATTGAAGCGGTTCACCCCGACGATTTCCTGCAGGATCAACTCGATCTCGATCCGACGGTGACACTGGCCTGCCTCAGGCAGCAACGTACGGCATACAGGCGGCCGCAGTTGACAGTTACCGAGTTCTACCTCAGCCTACGGCGGACAGTGCCGCAATTCGTCTCGCGCGCAACGCAGGCGGAGAAGGACGACTTCGACGCCAGCATCCCGCCATTGGAGATAAGGTCAGCAGAAGAGGCACAACAGGCGTTCTTTCCCCATGGTAGCCCCGAACCAACCGACCCCCTAGGAGCGGCAACCCTCTGGTGGATTGCGCTCCTAGGAAAAGAAGACCCCGAATACGACGAAGCCCTAAGGCATTTGACATTCAATCCTCCAGCATGGGGCAACTTTGACTTTGCGCTTCAGTGGCTATCGCAGGCAGGGATCATGCAATTTGTCGAGCGATGCCCGGGTGACGACGAAATCCGGTATGTCAAATTTATGCCGAATGCTGAGCACTCAATGCAGGCCTTCGACGACTACCTGTTGGAGCATGGTTACGTTTTGACTATGATCCTATGTCCTGACGGCTGGTGGCGTGCATGGGTCTATCGGAGAACTATTTTCCAACTTCAGCGGACGTGAGAGGCGGGGCCCAATAAGGGAGGAGCCGATTTCGGGTTGCGCTCGCATCGGTGTCTGGTCGGGTGCAGGCTAGTTCATGAGCCTGAGCGGTACCTCAGCGCGCCATTGCCCGCATCGCCCGCGTTGATCGGTACGAGCGTCTGGCATCGAACGGCAGCCGATCGAACGCTCACAGTCGCGTCAATCGCCAGGATCACCACCCACGATTAGCACCGCCCTCGACGCCAACCCATCCACGAACGCGACGAGCGCCGCGAGATCGCCAGACACAAAACTCGCGGTAACGCCGCGGCCACGGCAACAACCGTGTTCTTTGAACCCTGCTGGTGCTGACGTCGTGCTATGAGCAGCGGCTAGCGAAAGGAGCGCGACGATGATATCCGCATTTATTGCTGCGGCGTTGGTCTTGGCGCCGTTATCGCCCGCGCCGGGGGATCAGTGTCCGTTGGGGGCACCTCCTACGACGGATGGGCAGGGCAAGACGATGGTGTGTGTACATCACCATGAGTTGAACCATACGAACATTTGGGAATACCCCGCTGAGTAACTGTTCAGGCGCACCGCCCGCGCGGCGAGCAGCCCTGTAACTGAGTCACGAAATACCGCTTGGATCTGCTTCTGTGGCTCTACACATCCGCTCGAAGTGCTCAGGACGTGCGGACTCGAAGAACTCCATGCACCGCCGGACCTGTATGTGAAATCACTCGAACATCCAGCACGTCAACGCTTTCGCTGCCTCGCCGTGGGAGTAGCGATTGCGGGTGCTTAGAGTTCGGTCGCCAGCGTCTGTTGGCTGGCCGCCCACGACGCCAGGAGCGCTAAATTGTCAGCGGTCGGCGTGCCCGCGGGTGCGGTGTAGACGGTGAGATGCAGCCCGGGCTCGGCGGTCAGCTCCATCGACTCGACGTCCAAGTCGAGTTGGCCCACGACTGGATGGTGCAGACGCTTGCGACCGGACCGGTGCAGCCGCACGTCCTGAGATGCCCACCGTTGCCGGAATAGCTCACTGCGCGTTGATAGTTCGCCGACGAGGGCGATCAGCTCCTCGTCGTGCGGATTGCGGCCGGCTTCCATGCGCAGCTTCGCGGCCGCGTCCCTGACGATTTGGTCGTAGTCGACAAAAAATTCTCGGGCCGCCTCGGGGTGCAGATAGACGAACCGCGCTGTGTTCGCGGGTCGTCGCGGGTCGGCCAGCACCGGTGAATACAGCGCGCGGGCCAGTTGATTCATGGCGAGCACGTCATAACGGCCGTTATGGATACAGGCCGGCGCATCGGAGATGGCGTCGAGCACCTGCTGCAGTGTCGAGCGCACCGCCACGGCCGGCTTGTGCCGACGTGGGCGGCTGGGCGCACCGGATTGGCGTGCGAGGTGGAACAGGTGGTCCCGCTCGGCCTCGTCGAGTTGTAGGGCAGAGGCCAACGCGTCGAGCACGCCGTCGGAGGCGCCACCGAGGCTGCCGCGCTCCATGCGCACGTAGTAGTCGACCGATACCCCCGCCAGAAGCGCTACCTCTTCGCGACGCAGACCCTTGACCCGACGATTGCCGCCGTAGGCGGGCAAGCCCGCCTGCTCGGGTGCGATGCGGGCGCGACGCGAGCTGAGAAACTCCCGGATCTCGGTGCGTGGATCCATGGTGGGCATCCCTTCACCGTAGGCGCGCCGCGCAGGCAAAGGGAGGTACTGCTGGTACCCCGGCGACTGCATTGCCCATCCTCGCGGTGTCCCGGAGGGTGCGTTGGCCGCCGCTGAAGCCTCGCACCGACGCCTAGGGCGTACCCGACGCGGTCGTGGCGATGCCGCCGTCCACCGGGATGATGGCGCCCGTGAGGTAGGACCCGGCCCGGCTGGCGAGAAACACGGCGGTCCCCGCCATGTCGTCGTCGCGGCCGAGCCGGCGCAGAGGGGCCGCCGCCGTGATCGTGTCGCCGATGGCATCGAGCGTGGCCGCCATCATCTGTGATGGGAACACTCCCGGTGCTATCGCGTTGACCGTGACGCGCTGTGGGCCCAGCTCTCTGGCGAGCACTCTGGTGAGTTGATGGAGTGCCGCTTTGCTGCTGGCGTACGAGTAGTTGGGCGACTGGGCGACGTGGATGGCGGCGATGCTGCCGATGTTGATGATCCGCGCGGGATCATCGGCGGTGCCCGCTCTGCGAAGTGCGGGCAGCAGCGCTTGCACCAGCCAGAACGGCGACTTGAGGTTGAGATCGATGACGGCGTCCCAGGCCTCGTCAGGGAATGTCGCCAGCGGTTCGCGCCACATCGCTCCTGCGTTGTTGACCAGAATGTTCAGGCGTTCCGAGTTCAACGTCACGAGGTTGGCGAGGCGCTGACACTCGTCGTGGCGGGACAGGTCGGCGGGGATCGCCTGCACGTCACCGAATTTCGAAAGCTGCCGCTGCGCCTCCGCGCACGCGTCTGCACTGCGTGAGCTGATGACGACGCGGGCCCCTGCCTGCAGAAGGCCGCGCGCTATCATCAGCCCGATGCCCCTGGTGCCACCAGTGACCAGTGCGTACTTTCCACTGAGATCGAAAAGTCCTGTGTGCGAGGTGAATTGGTTGTCTGCCATCTTCACCAGCTTGACAGGCGCGCGGAGCCCCCGGGAGGCCCTGGCGATACAGGTACTCAGAGAGCCACCCTTGAATCCCTACGGGGCGGTGCTGGAGGCAGCTCCATCCGCCATCGCGACTCAGCTGAGTCTTATCGCGCGGCCAACTGGTCGTTGATGTTGGTCCACTGACCTTCGCCCTTGTGGTTGCCCATGTTTCGGCATTGGCCATCGAGGATGATCTGCCCGTAACTGTGGTCGGACGGCATGAAGCTGATGCTGGCGGCCACGCCGTCCTTATTCAGCGTCGCCCCGTGGTAATGCTGGCCGGGTGGCGCACCGTCGCTCCACCCGTGGGCGATCATCGCCGTTCGGACCTGCTGGAAATAGGCGTCCGGGTCGCCGTGGATGAGGAAGCTGAGCGTGACGGTGCCCTGGAACGGCGGGTCGCCTTGGTCGTTGCAGGAGGCGAAGGAGAACGCCCCGCTGACCCCGTCCAGGTTGGCGGCGGCGACGATTTGTCTGGCCGGCTCGATCACCTGTGCCCTGGTCTGGTCGTCGCTCATGGGGTGGGCGGTGTCTTCATACGGATTGGTAGGTCCGCTTGCTGGTGGTTTCTGTTGCACTGGCGCGCATCCTCCTAACAACACGGCGACGACCAATACGGAAGTGAGCAGGGCTTGGCGCCACGACACGCGTTGTTCCTTAATGGTGGTGTTGAGCATCGAACACATGGTTGTCGGTGATAGATCCTGGCGACCGCTCCCATTCCGGGTCAATGACGTCCGGCGTGTGCGGACCGATGGTGACCGGGGGCAGGCCCGGGATTCGGACTTGGACGCCCCCGAACGAATGGCGGTGTTCGGCTGTCATGCCGTCGGCTTGGAGTTGGTCGCCGTGGCCGGAGACGATGTCGGCCATGCCATAGAGGGCTTCGCTGCCGCGGTGGTAGTAGTACGAGTGGTCATGGGGGTTGATGCCGTCGGAGCCGGGAACCTCGGCGCGGAAGCGCACCGACCCGAACCCGTCGACGGCGGGATCGGTCCCCAGGCTGGGGTTGGTGCCAAAGAAGTTCTCGCCGAACAACTTCTTGCTCGCCCCGTCGAGATGGCCGAGCATGCCGACCGGGTCGGTGGATGCGTCTCCCACGAAGACGTGTCCACCGTCGAGATGGAACTGCGCAGCGGATTGTGCCGCGTCGGTGCCCGGACAGCCCAGTAGCACAGCGTCATTGGCGTGCATGCCGTGTAACGCGAAGGCGTCGGCGACGGTGGTCGAGCCGTAGGAGTGCCCCAGCACCGTGACATGCTGGCCGGCGCCGAGGTGTGTCGCCCACAGACCGTTGACGTCCTGTGCCAGCGCCGCACTGCCCGTGCGGGCCAGTGCGGGTGTCGAGATGCGCTGAACGTCGTCGAAGCCGTTCGGGGCGTCGTAACCCATCCACGCGATGACCGCCGTCGGGTTGTTCGGGTCGGCGGCATTGGACTGTTCGAACAGATTGATCGCGTCGTTGTGGCCGTCGTGCAGCCAGCCGCCCTTGACGCTGCTGCTGGTGCCGGGCACGATCACCGCGGTGTTCTTCGCGGTGTCGGGGTTGCCGATCGCGATCGCCGCCCTGCCCTTGCCGCCGAACGCCGTTGGGTCATAAGCGAACAGGTAGACCGGGTTCGGGTGAAGCGGGTCTCCCGCGTCGTGGTCGAGGCCCTGCTTGGTCTCGTTGGCGTTCTGGTACCGGGTGACGTCGGTTGCCGACAGCCCGAATTTCGCGGGGTCGCGCAGCACGTCATCGACCGAGACGCCGTTGCGGCCGGCGATGCCGCGCACCCGGTCGAGGTCTTGGTTCATCACCGCGAGGTTGGCCTGATTGCGCGCCAGGATGGGGACGCCATTGAGGTTGCCGATCTGGTCGGGGTGCTCGGCGATGAATCGCTGGCGCTGCTGCGCGGTCAGCGATGTCCACCAGCGGTTCACGTCTTCGGGTTTGGTGCTCGGCGGTGGGATCTGGGTGTCGGCATCGACCGGCTGGAGGATGTTCGGGTCGTAGCCGTCGGTGCGCAGATTGCCCAGGCAGTTCTGCAGCGTGGCCGAGTAGCCGTCCCGGATCGACCCCATGTCGTGCAGCGCATCCCGGACATCGTCGGCGGCGTCGGCTTTCGCGTCCTCGATCAGCTTCTCCAGGAAGGCCTGGGACTTCGCGTCGAGGTTGCCGTGCTGCAGGTCGTGTTCCGCCGCGTCGATGAGGTTGTCCAGCCCCTGCAGCTCGTGTTCCAGCGTGGCGATTCGCTGCGCGCCGCCCTTCTGCGCCTCGGCCAGCGCGGCGGCGATGTTCTCCAGGTCGGCGCCGATCTTGGGCAATTGCTCCGACTGTGCGCCAAGGGATTTGACCACCCGCTGCACTTCTTGGGAGTCGTTGATGGGGTGGTCGCCGTTCTGGTGGTTCCACGCGGCGTCGAAGCGCTTCCGGGCTTGTTCGAACGCGTGGTCGGCCTCGGCGGTACACCGGCCCGCGCCATGGAAGGCCTCGGCCAGGCTCGAGATCTGAGACGGGCTACCGGCCTGCAAGCTCTGGTTGATCGCCCACGGATCGCCGCCGGCTTTCGCGATCAGGTCGGCGACGCTGAGCCATTTCAGCTGCATTACACCGCCCCCAAAAGCCTCAGTCCTTCAACCGGCTAAAGGTTACCTCCGCAGCACCCGCGGCGACGTCGGTGTTTGTCGTGGCCGTGGACAGATCGGCCGGCTGACGGGAGCCGCCCGCTCAGGGCTTTACGGCCGCTCCTGGATCACGCACTCCACGATCCGATTGGCCAAACGCGGGTCGAATCCCATCCGCGACACCTTCCGGGCTTCAGCGGCGGGCGAGACACCGGAATTGAGGTCCTGCTCGATGACCCCGATGAGCTGCTGATTCTGGGTGTCGTGCTCCCACAGCGGGACCTCCGTAATGCTTCCTACGCAATTTCCGTAGCCGCTCAAGTCGGCCCGCGCCGGTGGGGCCATCAGCGTGGCGATAGCGATGCCGACCGCGGCAGCAACGGAGAAGAACCGCACGATCTCAGGTGTACCCAGCTGGAAGACCGAGTAATCAGCAAACGGTTTGGTGTCGTCCGGGGCGAATTCAGACGCGCTCGGCCTTCATGTCCATGTCGATCGTGCCCTGGCACGCGCCGCTCAAGATGTCGGTGTGCATCAGGCCGTCGAGGGACCCGTCGGGTTGGGGCGTGTAGCGCACGGTCGCTCGGGCCGGGTTCCACTGGATCGAGGTGTCGGGCATCATGCAGTCCCACTGGAAGTCGTTGGTTTGCGACCAGGATTTTCCATCCCACGTGAACTGGATCGGCTGCGGAACCGTCGGGTTGGTCGGCGGCGGGCCGCTGACGATGGTGGCGACGCACTTGCCATTCGTGCAGCTCGAGCGGAAACCGTAGACCTCGGTGTGCTGGCCCTCGGGGTTGCCGACCGCCATGCTGGTGCCGGCCTTTGGACCCACCATGAACGTGATCGCGTACTGGCCGTTCCACGAAGGACTGTCGGCGACAGCGGTCGGGGGAATCAACATGGCGATCGGCAGCGACGCAGCGCACAATCCGACGAAGCTTTTCACGGGGTCCGACGTCATCGCTTCTCCTCGAGGCCGTACCCCTTCCATAGTCATCTGCCGGTCCGTCACGAGCAAGAGTCTGGCCGGTTGCCTCACCAACCCCACTCGTCGTCGGCGAGGACATCGACAGTGAGAGCGTTGTCGGCCGCGTGTTTGGTCCCGTAGTAAAAGGTCAGCAGGGTGCGGTCGCCCTCGAGGGGTTCAGTCGCGACGACGGTGGCGTGCCCGATCTTCATCCGGATCTTGTCGCCGGGCTTCAACTCGTCAACACGTTTAAGGGGCACGCTCCACCCGTCAGCTGCACTGAAGTGCCAATGCTACCGACGCTCTGGTCATCCATCGGCGTCCCGTCGACCAGCGAACTACTTCGAGGCTTCCTCGTAGCGGGCTGAGGCCACCAAGGCCGCGCCGAGCAGGACCAGCAACGGTACGAACACCAGTGGGTAAGTGGCGACCGCGGCGATGGCGATGATGACGCTCGGCACCATCAACGCCAGCGCGGCCGTCGGATGCCGTTCGCCCAGGGCGACGATCCGGGCCGGCGCCGCGAACGCCGCCTCGGCCTGCGGCTGCCAATCCGGCCGATCACCATACGAGCGGTGGGTTTTCAGGCCGCACCCCACGCAGGTACGCCCATAGGAGTAGCGGGTTTTCAGCCCGCAACCCAGGCAGGTGTGGGTGGTCATCCGATCATGATCTCATCGCGGCGAGCGGCCCTCGCGGCCGACGCGTTCGACGTTCCTCAGGCTGCCAACTTCTGAATCGGGCGCCCCGCTGACGCCCGCCCACCTAGTCTTTGTCTTTGTCGTCTTTGTCTTTGTCGTCTTTGTCTTTGTCGTCTTTGTCTTTGTCGTCTTTGTCTTTGTCTTTGTCGTCGTCCTCGTCTTCGTCGTCGTCGTCTTCGTCGTCCGGATCCTTCGACTTCTCGGAGCGATCGAGCTTGTCCGCGAATTTCGTCAGCAGCTCAGCCAGGTCGCGCGCCTCGTCAGACGCCAACGACTCGTCGAACAACCGCTCGTCGTCCTGCGATACGCGCTCGAGATAAACCGCGTTCTCCTTGATGCTGACGTCCCACCGGCCGCCCTCCTCACGAACCATCCGATGCCGCCTTCCGAGTAGTGACCTGATCGCTGGAATCGGCGCGTCCCGGCGCGCTACCGGCTTGGTTACCCACTTGCGCCGCTCGCACCTCAGCGAGGTCCGCGCCCCCGCTGCGGCCGGGTCACGGCGCGATCGGCCGCTTGAAGAAGCATGCGACGGAAAAGGCGCCCCGGTGGTCGGCGTCGAGCCCGACCATCTCCCATCCCTGGCGGCCCAGTTCGTCGGCCTTCAGTTTCATCTCGTCCATGGCGGTGTCGCCCTCGCAGAAATCCCACGTGTACTCCCATTGCTGCGGGTACCACTTGCCGTCGGAGGCCAGCCACCATCCCGGGCCCGGTGAAGGATTGTTCATGGGGTCGTGAGTACCACAGGGCGCGAGGCCAACCTATGGCGCGTAGGCCCACCCGAGAAAGATGTTCTGCGAATCGGAGGGACTCGGTCGTATTTCCCGGATGTGCGGTGGGGTGAAGTAGTTGGCGGTGAGGTATTGGCCGTTGCCCTCGCTGAGCATCACGTGCCCGGTGCCGTGATCGAATCCCGGATTGCTCGTAAAGACGAGCGCCCCCTCCGGAATGTTGTCGGCGTTGGTGTGAATCAACCCTTTGCGGTTGAAATCGTTGAACGCGTCCATCGCCGACGGGTATCTGAACGCGTGGCTGTAGGCCTGCTCGACGAACGTCTCGCATTGCACCGTGTTGTCCGGATCCGCGGCCATCTGGCCACGTGCCCACGCCATCGCGCGAGCCGCCTTGTCTTCGCCGGTCGCCGCCGCCGGGGCCGATCCCCCACCGCCGCAGTCGGGGCCGAGGGCGTCGAGGGTGCGCGTGTCGATGTCCACGTCGGCGACGTAGTGACCGTCAGATGTCTTGTACCACAGGCTGTCCCAACCGCCGTCGCTGATCTGGTAGCTGAAGAAGCCCTTGACCGGCTCGCCCGCGGCGTGGCACACCAGGGTCAGGACCTGCCCGGCGTTGTACACGCCGTCCTGGCCCGACTTCAGGTTGGCGGCGTTCATGCGCGGGGTGGTCGGCGCTTTGACGGTGCCGGTGGTCTCGGCACGGGCCGGCGCGGCACTCGGCAGACCCAACGCAAAAACGGCTGCCGTCACCGCCGCCATTGCTGCTTTCATTGCCCGGTCTTTCCGCCACGCCCCTATGAAATTGATCGGGACGCTACACCGGAAACAATGGCCGTGTCTTAGAAATGGCCCTAAGAATTCAGGTCAGCAGTGGTCGGTCCAGCACCGCTGCAGCGGGCAATAGGTCGAATGCGCCAGCGTCACCATGGAATGGACGTCCCCGAACGTGACGTTTCTCGGGTCCAGGTTGGCGTGGATGTTTTGGGCGATTTGGTCGTACGTCCAGCCCCACCCGAGATCGTCGCAGATGAGGCGCCCCATGCCGATGAGGGCGGCGTCGTGGTCCGGCGGCCAATTGAAGCCCTGAGCGCGCAGTTGAGCCAGGTAGGCGTCGTCGGTGGCATCGGCGGTCGCGACGGCCGTGCTGGCGATGAGGGCGACACCGGCCATGACGGGGACGGCCAGTCGCGCCGGCCAGCGAGATGAGGGCATTTGATCCGCTTCCTTTCTTTCGTGCCGTTGACGACGCGCGCAGGATGCGGCTCCAATGCGGCAGGATTCGAAGAGTAGGAAAACTAGGGAAAATGCAGCTTATGGAAAGTTGAATAGTCGGCTTCGCGGCCGACGAATGTTCAATCCGATCGCGGGGAGGGTCACGGCCCGGGTGGAGGCGGAGGTGGCGGCGGAGTCCAGCGCTTGCCATCGGTGGTCCATCCGCACGGCAGCCAATTCAACTGTGGGCCATCGAAGGTCAGGCATTTGGGTGTACCGGGTGGGGGCGTCGGCCCCGGCGACGGCGAGTCAGCGTGAGCGACAGCCCCGCTGAGCATTACGGCCCCAACGGCCACGAATATCGCTGCGGGCTTTCTCATCGCTGGCGGACCCACCGAGGCGATCGCCGCTACCCTTCGGCCTGCGCGTTCACCCTGTGAATTCTAGTCGCCCGGCCCTGTTCAAGACCTGGAGAATTCCTGCGAATCGGCGGTGACGCCGGGGCACCTCCGACGACGGGATCGCGCCGGCGGCAGTCGGTTTGCTGCGGGTCAGCGCGGGCTCAGCGTTCGCCCCAGGCAATGACCGAGTAGACCCGCAGTTCTGCAAATTTTTCTGCCCCGCAATGACTTTCGCCGCCGGGGTAGAGTCGCGGGCATGAATTTCATCGAGTGGCTGAGAACCCCGCACTACCTGCGGACCCGTTTGATGATGGAACGGCAGCCGATCAGGAACATCGAGATCGAGACGGTGTTCCTCGAAATCTCCCACCGGGACGCGCTGCTGCGGTTCCCGGTGATGCTCATGTTCCTCCCGAGGCGCGCCCGCCCGTCGCGCGACCGCACCCCGCGCCCCGCTCAGGACAAGTGACCGCGCGTCAGCTTTGCGTGGCTTTGCTGACGTATTGCGGGCAGTAAGACTGCGTCGCCGCACCGATGAAGTAACCCGAATTGTGGTCGCTCAACCCGAGCGCGCCTTGTACGTCGGACAACGTCTGCGCCAGAGTCGCACCGTTGGCCCAATCCTGGCAAACTCCATGTCCGGCGTTGACGACGGTCTGGTCCGACAGGTTGGTAAAGGTGATTCCCTGCTTCGTGAGCGCCTGCAGGAAAACGTCGTCCGTCGAGTCGGCGTTCGCGATCGGGGTGGCGACGACGGTCATACTTGCCACAACGGCAGCGAGCGGGCCGGTCAGACGTGCCGGGTTCTTCATGATGACTCCTCGGTGGGCCTACATTTGCACTGGACCGAAATACGCACATCGGTCGACGCGCTGACGAGTTGACGCTTCGGTCCGTCGATACTGTTACACACGTGACGCATTGGCGCTTGGCAAACTCGAAAACAATCGCTTAGGTACCGCTGAACCGTCTATTAATTGACGGGAACGCCATTTATACGGGAATGGTTGTACGCGCTCCACGGCGAGCGCATTGAACGACGCAACTGCGGATTGCGCGACGTCGAGCCCGGTAGCCCGCCGATGCCGACCCTGCTGGGCCTGGGTCCGTAACCGGGTTGGGCGCCGGCGATCGATGGGGCATGCTTGCCCTATGCACATCGTGAACGGCGTCCGTGACCCGGCGGCAAGCTTTCCCCTCGACACCGTCACCGACGATGCGGCCGAGCGTCGACAGGCCAACCGGGCCGTCGCCGTCAGCGCCATCGGACTGGCACTGACCGGGCTCATCGAATTGGCCATCGCGCTGCTGTCCGGCTCGGTGGCCCTGCTCGGCGATGCGCTACACAACCTGTCCGACGTCTCCACCAGCATCCTGGTGTTCGTCGGGTTTCGCGCTTCGCGCAAGGTTCCCACCGAGCGCTATCCTTACGGCTACGAACGCGCCGAGGACCTGGCCGGAATTGGTGTGGCCCTGGTGATTTGGGGCAGCGCCGCCGTCGCCGCGTACGAGAGCATCCACAAGCTGCTCCGGCACGGCGGCACCGGATACCTGGGCTGGGGCATCGCGGCGGCGATCGTGGGCATCGCGGGCAACCAGCTGGTGGCCCGCTACAAGTTGGTGGTGGGCAGGCGGATTCGCTCGGCGACCATGGTGGCCGACGCGAAGCACTCCTGGCTGGACGCGTTGTCGTCGGCGGGGGCGATGCTCGGGCTGATCGGCGTGGCACTCGGCTGGGGCTGGGCAGACGCCGTCGCCGGGATTGTCGTCACCGGATTCATCTGCCACGTCGGTTGGGAGGTGACCGCCGACATCGCGCACCGACTGCTCGACGGCGTCGACCCCGAGATCGTCACGGCCGACCTGCCCGTCGCCGCCACGGTCCCCGGCGTCACCCACGCGCACGCCCGGGCCCGGTGGACCGGACGGACCCTGCGCGTCGAGGTCGAGGGTTTCCTCGATCCCGACACTCCCCTGGCCGCGGCCGACCGAATCGGTCGCCAGGTCGCCGCCGCGCTGGCGCCGCAGATCCCCGAGATGCACAACTTCACCTGGACGGCACGGGCCGCCTGAGCCACGGCCCGGACGTCAGCCCCGGCGGAACCGCTCGCGCAGTTGCGGGTCGTTCTCCCACCACAGTCCAGACGGTGCGACGCTCCCGTCCCCGGCACCCTCGGCCGTGTCCAATTCGGCGTCGACCCGCACCGCGTGCGCCTTCTCGTCGCGGGACAGGGCGCGCATCAACAGCAGCACGAACGGCCACCCGACCAGGTCCCCGAGAATCCACAAGACGCCGGCGCCGATGGTTTGATCGAGCCGCTGATCGGGGCCCCAGGTGCGGTGCAGGTCCGCGTAATACGCCGAGCCGATCAATGCGCCCTGCCAGATGACCAGCCCCAGGACGCCGTCGCCGAGGGCCTCGCCGACGGTGATCAGCAGCGAGATCGACTGCGGGTACCTGCGGGGCACCGGGTCTTCCTGCAGCCGGGCGTAAAAATAGCCAAAGCCGATGGCCACCAACGCAATTCGAGTGGGCGCGCCCACCCATTCGTTTTCCAGGGCCGCGGTGTACCAGGACGTGAGGTAGAGCAGCCACGGCGTGGCCAGCATCGCCACCGACGTGGTTGCGGGGTGCGCGGCCACCCGGGCCAGGCGCGTCGCCAGCAGCCGATCGACCAGGTCGCGGCCACCCGGCCTCAGCGCGGCCCGCAAGACCGTGACCGGCTTGCCCTGGGCGATCAACAGCGGCACGACGTAGAGCAGCAGCACCACCTGCAGCGCGCGCACCCAGAACAGCACGTACGCGTAGGCGCCGATCGCGCTCGTCGTCGCCAGCAACCACACGACCGCACCGGCCGCGAAACACCCGGCTCGAGCGCGGCCGACCGGCGGCTCGGTGTCCCGGGCCCGTCGGTAGCACCAGGTGTATCCGGCGGCGAGCAGGGCGACCACCGCGACGCAGACCAGGTCCGGTCGCCACGTCTGCACCGCGGCACCCCACGTCAACGGCCCGAGATCGGCACGCACAGTGACCAGCGTATTGCCGGGCACAACCCCCGCAGCGCTCAGTTGCCCGCCGCACCGTCGGGCTTGGGCCCGCGGTCGTCGCCGGTGATGTACTTCGGGCAGTAGTGCGCCGCGGAGAGGTAGGTGAACTTGGCGGCGCTGGCCCCCTGGAAGCCCGGATTCTGGTTGCGCAGGTCGGTCACGATCTTCGCGTCCGACTGCCCGTCGTCAAGCAGGTCACACACCGACTTGCCGATCGTGATCGCGTTGCCGCCGTCCTGGTAGGTGATGCCGGCGTCGCGCAGGTCCTTGAGGAAGTCCTGGTCGTTGTCGACGTCGGCGTGCGCGGGCGCGGCCAGGCCAATCACGGCCGCGGCGCCCGCCAGAACCAGTAGGAATCGCATAACGCAGCGATTCTCGCAGACCCGCCGGCGAATGGCATCTCGTCGGGCAAACGGCGGGTGAACTCTGACCGGCCGGCGCCGGCTATGCCGCCGGAGCCCGGGAGAATCGCAGCGGCGGGCGGCGCAGCGTCAACGACTCGGGCAGCGCTCCGACCTGCCGGCGCTCCGCCGGTTCCCAGATGTCACCGTCCAGCACACCGGGCAGGCCCGCCTCGCTGGCGACGAAAACCGGTCCCCGGCCCTGCGCGAACTGCCGGTGATAGTCCTTGAGCGCCGCGAACGCCCACTTGCCCAGCAGGCAGATGGTAAGCAGGTTCGCGATGGCCATCACCGCCATCGTCAGGTCGGCGAGCGCCCACACCAGCGTCAGCTTGGCCAATGCGCCGAAGACGATGGACAGCAGCGTGACCACCTTCAGCACGTTGGCCGCCAGGCGCCGGCCGCCCAGGTAGAACAGATTGGCCTCCGCGACCACGTAGTTGCTCAGCACCGACGCGAACGCAAAGACGAACACGACGGCGGTCATCAGCACCGTGGTCCACGACCCGAGATCGGCGGCGATCGCGGACTCCGTCAGGCTGGCTCCGGCGACCGCCCCCAAACGGGCCGGGTTGTAGGTGTCCGGGCCCGACAGCAGCACGATGAACGCCGTCGCCGTGCAGATCACCATGGTGTCGACGAACACGGCGAGCGACTGAATCAGGCCCTGCTCCACCGGATGTCTGACGGTCGCGGCCCCGGCGATGTTGGGCGAGCTGCCCATCCCGGCCTCGCAGGCGAACAGGCCCCGTTTGACGCCGGTGAACATCGCGGCGAGCACGCCACCGGCGAAACCGCCCGCCAGTTGGCGGATCCCGAAGGCCCCGCCGATGATCTCCCTGATCACCGTCGGCAGCTCGGTGATGTTGACGGCGACGATTCCCAGCGCGAGCAGCGTGTAGGCCAGCGCCACCACCGGAAGCACCGAGCCGGCGAATTGCGCGACCCGGCGCACGCCGCCGAAGAGCACAGGCGCCGCCAGGACCGCCAAAACGACTGTGGTCCAACCGACTCCGATGCCGTGCGACGACTGCAACACCCCGCTGATCGCGTTGGTCTCCACCATGTTGAACGCGGTGGAGAACGTGACAACCAGCAGCATGGCGAAGGCGATGCCGCCCGCCCGTGACCGCAGCCCGCGTTCGATGTAGAACGCGGGACCGCCGCGGAAGGCGCCGTCGTCCGAGCGGACCTTGAAGATCTGCGCCAGGGTGGCCTCGATCACCGCGGTGGCCATGCCGACCGCCGCCACGACCCACATCCAGAAGACGGCACCGGGCCCGCCGACCGTCAGCGCGATCGCGACGCCCGCGATGTTCCCCGTGCCCACGCGCGACGCCAGACCCACGCAGAACGCCTGGAACGACGAGATCCCACCGTCGTAGTGGTGCGCCCGGCGGAGCTGACGGACCATGCGCCCGAAGTAACGAATCTGTATGAAACGGGTGCGCACCGTGAAATAGACACCGCCACCGATCAGCAAATAGATCAGGACGTGCGTATTGAGGAGGTTGCTCAGGGGTTCGACTAACTGCTGCTGAAGGAAGTCCAAACCCTGCTTCCTTTCGACTGCGGGCGCTGTCCGTAGCCGAAATGGTATGGAGAAATTGTTGATTACACGTTTCGTTCACCCGCCGTTAGGGGGCGGGTATGTAAAAAGCGGATCACATTGTCAGCGCGACGCCGCCGCTAAGAGGCGGCCTGGGGTCCCGAAAGAGCCTGGGGGCAATACGAATTGGCCGCGATTGCCGCAAACCGGGTGGCGTCGTCCCCCTGCAGCCCACGATTGAGCATCTGGATCATCCGGACGACATCCCCCAACTGCGCGCCCTCGCTCACCAACTTGCACACCGACCTGCCGGACGTGATCGCCTGATCCGGATCCGAATAGGCCAGGCCGGCCGCGTGGACCGTGGCGAGGAAGGCGTCGTCGCTGCCGTCGGCGCGGGCCGGACCGGCCAGGCCGATCGCGGCGCCGAGGGCGAGCAGGATCAGAAATAGCCTCACGGCTCACCGATCGTTCCAGAGCTGCCGCCGGCCCGCATCTCGTGGAGCGAATCGTCCGATCAGGAGCTGGCGGTGGTGGTCGCCGGGGTGGACGACGAGATCGCGTCCGGGCAGTAGGCGCTGGCCGCGATCGCGGTGAACTTCTCCGCCTTCTCCTCGGTCAGCGCGGCGGCCTTCCCCGTCATCGCCTTGGCGATGTCCGCCATCGCCGTGCCACTGCTGGCCGCCGAGCACACGTAGTGGGCGGCCTGGATGACTTGGCCCGGATCGTTATAGGTGAAGCCGGCCGAATTCAGCGACGCGAGGAATGCGTCGTCGGTGTCGTCGGCGTGCGCGGGCACGGCCAAACCGATAGCGGCCGCAACGCTGGCAATTGTCAGAACAAGCTTCATAAATTCGAAATATTCCAGACCCGGGGGCCCAAGCGCAGCCGGCGAAACAATTCTTAACGATCGTCAACCCGTGGTTGACATCTACATGGCGTCAACCTATCGTTGACGCCATGGCCGACCCGACGCGCATCGCCTATCCCGTCCGCCTCGACGAGCTGATCAACGCCATCAAATCGGTGCATACCGACGCGCTGGATCAACTGGCCGACGCCGTGCTCGCCGCCGAGCACTTGGGCGAGGTCGCCGACCATCTGATCGGACACTTCGTGGATCAGGCCCGTCGCTCCGGGGCGTCGTGGACCGACATCGGCAGGAGCATGGGCGTCACCAAACAGGCGGCCCAGAAGCGGTTCGTCCCGCGCGCCGAGGCCGCCACGCTGGACCCCGAGCAGGGCTTCAGCCGCTTCACCCCGCGGGCGCGGGGCGCGGTGGTGGCCGCCCAGAACGCCGCGCACGAAGCGGGCAACGACGGGATCACTCCCGACCACCTGCTGCTCGGCGTGCTCAGTGATCCGGCCGCCCTGGCCACGGTGCTGCTGCACCTGCAGAAGGTCGACACCGAGGCGCTGCGCGCCGCCGTGCAGCTGCCCCCGGCGGGCCCCACGACCCCCGACCTCATCCCCTTCACCGGACCGGCGCGCAAGGCCCTCGAGCTGACCTTCCGGGAAGCACTTCGCTTGGGCCACAACTACATTGGGACCGAGCATCTGCTACTGGCGCTGCTCGAGCTGGAGGACGCCTCGCCCGACGAAGGCCCGCTGCGCCGCTGCGGCGTGGACAAGGGCCGCGTGGAGGCCGATCTGATCAAGGCGCTGGAATCGCTGGCGGCAGGCGCAAGCGTCCGCGCGCAGGGCTGACCGGGTCCGGTCAACCCCTCCCGGCCGCCTGACCGGGTGTGCAATCATTCGAAGGTCCCCTTCCCAGGGTGCCTAGGAGGCAAGACATGGCGAAGATGCACCGGTGGTCGATCGTCGTGTCCGCGTTCCTCGTCGCCGCGGCGAGCGTCACCGCCGTCGCCGTTCTTCCCGCTCCCCGCGCCTGGGCCGGTGACGCCCCGATCGGCCACATCGGTGACACGCTGCGGGTGGACACCGGCACCTACGTCGCGGACGTCACGGTCGCCGGGGTGTCACCGTGCGATCCGCCGCCCGGCTTCGGTTACACCCGCGAAGGCACCTACAAGGGCTTCCCGGGCAGCACCGTTGAACGCGCCGACGTGGTCGTCCATGCCGTCCGGGTCCCCAATCCGTTCATCATGGCGACGAACTTCAGCTTCGACGGGGTGACACCGTTCGCCGACGCCTACAAGCCGCGGGCCACCGATGCGCCCGACGCGCTGGACAACGTGCTGACCAACGCGCCCAACGGTGCGGTCGTGCGCGGCGAAGTGTATTGGGACGCCTACCGCGATCCCGTCTCCACCGTGGTGCTGCTGGACAAGAAGACGGGCTACCACCTCGCGCAGTGGAACCTCTGACAAGCACCGTACGCGTCGTCACGACGGACTCCGTCGACGTTCGGCGGCTTGCCGATATCGCCGCGCGCACCTTTGCGTTGGCCTGCCCCGACTCGATGGCACCCGAGAACATCGCGGCCTTCGTCGACGCCAACCTCTCGGCCGCGCGCTTCGCCGAGTACCTGGCCGACCCGCGTCGGGCGATCCTGACGGCGGGCTACGACGATCGAATCACCGGTTACGCCATGCTGATTCGCGACGCCGACGACGATGACGCCGCCGAGCTGTCCAAAATCTACGTCGCGGCCGAGCACCACGGCACCGGGGTCGCGGCCGCGCTGATGGACCTCGCGCTGACGACGGCCGCGGAATGGGGGGCGCGCCGGGTGTGGCTGGGCGTCAACCAGGCCAACCAACGCGCGCAACGCTTCTACGCCAAGAGCGGCTTCGCGGTCAGCGGCACCCGGACCTTCCGGGTGGGCGCCAGCCTCGAGAACGACTTCATCATGACCCGCGCGGTTCGTTGACCGTCAGCGCCAGCAGCCGAGACATGGCCCGCAGGTACTTCTTTCGGTAGCCCCCGGCGAGCATCTCCTCGCTGAAGATGGAATCCAACCTGTCGCCCGAGGCGGCCACCGGGATGCCGGCGTCATACAGCCGGTCGGTCAGCGCCACCAGCCGCAGCGCCACGTTCTGGTCGTCGATACCGTGCACTCCGGTCAGGAACACGGCGGTCACCCCCTCGATGAGGGTCAGGTACCGCGACGGGTGCATGGTGGCCAAGTGCGCGCACAACGCGTCGAAATCGTCGAGCGTCGCCCCGTCGACCCGCGTGGCGCGCGCGGCGACCTCGTCGTCCGACAGCGGCTGCGGCGCAGGCGGCAGCCCCCGGTGCCGGTAATCGGGCCCGTCGATCCGTACCGTCGTGAAAATGCTTGCCAGCGTGTTGATCTCACGCAGAAAGTCCTGGGCGGCGAACCGGCCCTCGCCGAGCTGCTCGGGCAGCGTGTTGGAGGTCGCGGCCACCGACACCCCCCGCTCGACCAGCGACGAGAGCAGCCGCGAGATCAGGGTGGTGTTGCCGGGGTCGTCCAGCTCGAACTCGTCGATGCACACCGCCGTGTAGCCGGCCAGCAGGTCCACGCATTCGGCGAAACCGAACACGCCGGCCAGCTGCGTCAGCTCCCCAAATGTCGCGAACGCCTTGGGAGTTGACGACTCCGGTCCGTCGCCGGGCAACTCGTAGTAGGCCGACGCCAGGAGATGGGTCTTGCCCACGCCGAACCCGCCGTCCAGATACAACCCGACACCGGGCAGCACCGCCCGTCGGCCCAACAACTTTCGCCGGCCCGCGCGGCGTTGCACCGCCTCACGGCAGAAGTCTCGGCACGCCGCCACGGCGGCCGCTTGCGTCGGCTCCGCCCGATCGGGCTCATAGGTCGCGAAGCTCACGTCGGCGAACGTTGGGGGCGGCGTCAATTGGGCGATCAATCGCTCGGGCGACACGGTCGGATGCCGGTCCACCAGGCGCGCCACCGACCGCGAGGGGGACCCGTGCATGCCAGAACTGTAGCGGCGTGCTGCAATCAACCTCATGGGCCTTCCCGAGACGCCGCTGTCGCTGCTCGGATCGGTACGCGAACTCACCGACGGTGAAATCCCCCGGTTTTACGACTATCCCGAAGGCGACGGGACGTGGGTGCGGGCCAATTTCATCGCCAGCGTGGACGGCGGCGCCACCTCCGGCGGCAGCAGCGGAACCATGGGAGGCCCCGGCGACCGGTTCGTGTTCAACCTGCTGCGCGAGCTCGCCGACGTCATCGTCGTCGGCGCGGGCACCGTGCGGGTCGAGGGCTACTCCGGCGCGCAGCTCAGCGCCGCTCAACGGCAGCGGCGGCAGGCCCGCGGGCAAAGCGAGGTCCCGCAGCTGGCGATCGTCACCAAATCGGGTCGCCTGGACCGCGACATGGCGGTGTTCACCCGGACCGAGGTGCCGCCGCTGGTGCTCACCTGCGCGGCGGCCGCGACCCCGGCGCGCCAGATGCTCACCGACCTGTGCGAGGTGATCGACTGCTCCGGCGACGACCCCGCCGAGGTCGACGAGGCCGCCATGCTGGCGATCCTCGGCGATCGCGGACTGCGCCGCATCCTGACCGAGGGCGGGCCGATGCTGCTCGATTCGCTGATCCAGCGCGACCTGCTCGACGAGCTGTGTCTGACCATCGCGCCCTACCTGGTCGGCGGCCTGGCCCGGCGCATCGCGACGGGCCCCAGCCAGCTGCTGACCCGGATGCGCTGTGCCCACGTTCTGACCGACGACGCCGGTTACCTGTACACCCGCTACGTCAAGGCCTAGCTTTGCGGCGACCCCCTGCGCCCGGCTTCGCCGCGCTTGCGATCGCCGCCTAGCTACTGTGGTCGGCATGAGTCGGCAGATCACGCTCGCCACGGTGTTGGTTGCGGTGACCACCGTGGTCGCCGGCTGCGTCCCCGGCCTGGCCGCCGACCCGCGCTTCGCCACCAATTCCGGTGCCCGGCCGCAGGGGGCGACCACCGCCAAGCCGCCCCCCAGCGGCCCGCCGCCGATCGCCGCGCCCAAGAACGACCTGCCGTGGCACGACTGCACGGCGAAGGTGTTCGGCGACGCCGCGGTCCCGCCCGCCGCCGGTGTCCAGCTGGACTGCGCGAACTACGACGCCGACCTGGACCCGAACGGCGGCGGCACCGGCAACGTCAGCGTGGGCGTGGTCCGGGCCCGTTCGAACCAGACGCCGCGCGACGCGGGCCCGCTGGTGTTCACCACCGGCTCGGACCTGCCGTCCTCGGCGCAGCTTCCGGTCTGGCTGTCGCGGGGCGGCGCCGACGTGCTGCAGGCGCATCCGATCATCGCCGTCGACCGTCGCGGCATGGGCATGTCGAACCCGATCGACTGCCGCGACCCCTCCGACCGCCAGATCATGCGCGACCAGGCGCAGTTCCAGACCGGCGACGACCCCGTCGCCAACCTGTCCGACGTCGCGAACACCGCTACCACCAACTGCACCGACGCCATCGCGCCCGGCGCGTCCGCCTACGACAACGCCCACGCCGCCTCGGACATCGAGCGACTGCGGACGCTGTGGGACGTGCCGGCGGTCGCGCTGGTCGGGGTCGGTAACGGCGCCCAGGTGGCGCTGGCCTACGCCGCGGCACGCCCCGACAAGGTCGCCCGGCTGATCCTCGACTCGCCGGTCGCGTTGGGGGTCAGCGCCGAAGCCGGCGCCGAACAACAGGTCAAGGGCCAGCAGGCCGCGCTCGACGCGTTCGCCGCCCAATGCCTGGCGGTGAATTGCGCGCTGGGCCCCGACCCCAAGGGCGCCGTCAGCGGGTTGCTGGCCGACGCCCGCGCCGGCAAGGGACCCGGCGGCGTGTCGGTGGCGCAGCTGGCCGACGCCATCACCGTCGCGCTGGGCTTCCCGTCCGGCGGGCGAATCAACGCCACCACCACCCTGGCCAATGCGCTGGCGGCCGCGCGCTCCGGGGACACCAACCAGCTGACCAACCTCATCAACCACGCCGATGCCACCCAGGACACCGACGGCCAGTTCGTCAACACCTGCAGCGACGCCGTCAACCGCCCCACCCCGGACCGGGTGCGCGAACTGGTGGTGGCGTGGGGCAAGCTGTACCCCCAGTTCGGCACCGTCGCGGCGCTCAACCTGGTCAAGTGCGTGCACTGGCCAACCGTCTCGCCGCCGGCGCCGCCGAAATCGCTGAAGGTCGACGTCCTGTTGTTGGGCGTGCAGAACGACCCGATCGTCGGCACCGAAGGGGTCGCCGCGACCGCTGCCACCGTCATCAACGCCAACGCGGCCAGCAAGCGGGTGATGTGGCAGGGCATCGGCCACGGCGCCAGCATCTACTCGAATTGCGCGGTCGCCCCGCTCGTCGGCTACGTCAACAGCGGCAAACTGCCCGGCACCGACACCTACTGTCCCGCCTGACTTTCCGCGCCGCTCCCGGTGTACGGTGCGCTGGTGACCGCAGCTGAATCGACCCGAACCGGCTTGCGCGACTGGATCCTGGCCGCCTTTCGCCCCCGCAGCGGCCCGCCGAGCACCGCGACGATCGTGCGGACGGCGCTGTGGCCGATCGCCATCTTCTCGGTCCTGCACCGCAGCATCATCCTCCCGCTCAACGGCAACATCACCGACGACTTCAAGCCGGTGTACCGGGCGGTGCTCAACTTCCGGCACGGCTGGGACATCTACAACGAACACTTCGACTACGTCGACCCGCACTACCTGTATCCGCCCGGCGGCACGCTGCTGATGGCGCCGTTCGGGTACCTGTCCTTCACGCCATCGCGGTACCTGTTCATCCTGATCAACACCGTCGCCATCCTGATCGCCTGGTACCTGCTGCTGCGGTTGTTCAAGTTCACGCTGTCCTCGGTGGCGGCGCCCGCCCTGTTGCTGGCCATGTTCTGCACCGAGAGCGTGACCAGCACGCTGGTCTTCACCAACATCAACGGCTGCGTCCTGATGGCGGAGGTGCTGTATCTGCGGTGGTTGCTGGACGGCCGGGCCAGCCGCCAGTGGTGGGCCGGGCTGGCGATCGGCCTGACGCTGACCCTCAAACCCGTCCTGGGGCCGCTGCTGCTGCTGCCCCTGCTCAACCGCCAGTGGCGCGCCCTGGTTCCGGCCGTCGTCGTGCCCGTCGCCATCAACCTGGCCGCGTGGCCGCTGGTCAGCGACCCGATGGACTTCGTCACCAAGACGGTGCCCTACATCCTGGGCACCCGGGACTACTTCAACAGCTCGATCGAGGGCAACGGCGTCTACTTCGGCCTGCCCACGTGGCTGATCGTGTTCCTGCGGGTGCTGTTCACGCTGCTGGCGATCGGCGCCATGTGGCTGCTGTACCGCTACTACCGCACCCGCGACCCGCTGTTCTGGTTCACCGGTTCCTCGGGGGTGCTGCTGTTGTGGTCGTGGCTGGTGCTGTCGCTGGCCCAGGGCTACTACTCGATGATGCTGCTCCCGTTCCTGATGACCGTCGTGCTGCCGAACTCGCTGATCCGCAATTGGCCGGCGTGGCTGGGCATCTACGGCTTCATGACGCTGGACGACTGGTTGATTTACCGGTGGATGAGATACGGCCGCGCGTTGCACTACCTGAAGATCACCTACGGCTGGTCGCTGCTGTTGATCGTGGCGTTCACCGTGCTGCTGTTCCGCTACCTGGACGCCAAGGCCGAGAACCGGCTGGACGACGGCATCGATCCGGCGTGGGCGTGATCGCGAGCAAGGCGGAGCCGGGCGCAGCGGGTCACCGCGATTTTCGCTAGCGTGGAATGCATGACAAGCCCGAAGCTGCAGCTGACCGAAGCCGAGTGGCGGCAGAAGCTCACGCCCGAGGAGTTTCATGTGCTGCGTCAGGCCGGCACCGAGCGGCCGTTCACCGGTGAGTACACCGACACCAAAACCGAAGGCGTCTACCAGTGCCGGGCCTGCGGTGCCGAATTATTCCGCAGCACAGAGAAATTCGAATCGCATTGTGGCTGGCCGTCGTTCTTCGACCCGGCGAACTCCGACGCGGTGATCCTGCGGCCCGACCATTCACTGGGCACGACGCGCACCGAGGTACTGTGCGCGAACTGCCACAGCCACCTGGGCCACGTCTTCGCCGGCGAGGGTTACCCCACCCCGACGGATCAGCGCTACTGCATCAACTCCATCTCGCTGCGGCTGGTGCCGTCGGGGTCGTAATCCCCGTTCGATCTCGCGACACTTAAACCACGCACACGACACGCCGCAAATCGCCGCCACAGTTTAAGTCTCGCGGAGCCTGCGAGACCGTCATGACGTCTTCCAGGTGTGGACGACGTGTTTATCGGCAGTGAGGCGTTAGGGCGGGGTGCCCTAAGCCGGCACCAGCTGCGAGTGCAATTTCGCGCGATATATCCCGATGTTTATGTGCCGGCCCACGCCACGCCGTCGCTCACCACCCGTTCGGCCGGAGCATGGTTGTGGTCGGACCGCCGCGGCGTGCTTGCCGGACTTGCCGCCGCGGCCCTACACGGTTCGCAATGGATCGACGGCGACGAGCCGATCGAGCTGATTTGGCGGAACCCGCATCCGCCGGCTGGCGTGATCACCCGCAATCCGCGAGTCGGACCCGACGAGGTCACACGTATCAACGGTCTGCCGGTGACTTCTCTCGCGAGGACGGCGTTCGACTTGGCCAGGCGGCCGCCATGCGGCAAGGCGGTCGCACGACTCGACGCGCTGATGCGAGCGACGCCGTTCTCGAGCGAGGAGGTAATGCTCCTCGCCAAGCGGCACGCAGGAGCCCGCGGCCTGCGGGCGCTACGCACAGCCCTTCCCCTGGTCGACCCAGGCGCAGCATCCCCAAAGGAAACGTGGCTGCGCTTGCTGCTGATCGACGCCGGCCTGCCGACCCCCACGACGCAGATCCCTGTGCAGGAGAACTGGCGACTGGTTGCCGTCCTCGATATGGGCTGGGAGAGATACAGGGTGACCGTCGAGTATGACGGCGACCACCATCGCGCCAGCCGTCGGCAGTACGCGCGCGACCAGAGCCGGCTGCGCAAGCTTGAGGAACTGGGCTGGGTCGTTATCCGCGTGATCGCCGAGGACAAGCCCGAAGACGTGCTCCGCCGCGTGCGTCAGGCACTTGCCCGTCGGGGATGCCGCGACACTTAAACCACGCACACGACACGCCGAAAGTCGCCGCCGTGGTTTAACTTTCGCGGAAGAACGGGAGCCCAAGGCGAGAGGCGAGTCCTCAGTCCACGCGGGTGGCGTGCACCTCCCAGAACGGGGCATGCACCCGTCCGCCCTGAAGCCACGGCTCCATCGCGCGGAATCGCTTCAGTAAGTCCTGCGCCTGATCGGCCATGTCGGGATTGCGCTCGGCCATCATCTCGATCTGCTCGACGCTCATGTTCACCAGGTAGGTCGTCGGCCCGAGATAAGTGATCTCCCAGCCGCCGTGCGGCAGCACATCACGAAAATCGTTCTCGGACAACGACCGCATCATCTTGAACCCGTTGACGTCGTGTTCCCCGAACTCGAACATGTACAGCCGCGCGCCGGGCTTGGTGGCCCGGCGCAGCGCCCGCACGTAGGACCTCTGCAACTCGGGATCGGTGCTGAAGGTGTGGTAGAAGGCGCAGTCGACGACGGTGCCGAAGCGGCCTTCCAGGCCGTCCAACTTGGTGGCGTCGGCCAGCTCGAAGTTGACCGAAACACCTGCCTTGCGGGCGTTTTCGCGCGCCCGGTCCAGCGCGGTCGCCGACCCGTCGATGCCGGTGGCCGGATACCCCTTGGACGCGTAGTAGATCGCGTGGTGGCCCGGCCCGGTGCCCGGGTCGAGCACCTCACCCTTGATCGCGCCGAGGGCGACCAGCCGCTGGACCACCGGCTGCGGGCCGCCGATGTCCCACGGCGTGGCGGCGGGCAATCCGTGCGACAGCCGCTCGTCGCGGTACATCTCCTCGAAGCGGGCCGGATCGGTGGGATCGAACTGCGGCTGAGTCATGGCAGCGAGTTCACCAACTGCTCGACCGGCACGCGCGGGCCGGTGAAGAACGGCGTCTCCTCGCGGGTGTGCCGGCGCGCGTCGGTGGCCCGCAGCTCCCGCATCAGGTCGACGATGCGGTGCAATTCGGGGGCCTCGAAGGCCAGGATCCACTCGTAGTCGCCGAGCGCGAACGCCGGCACGGTGTTGGCCCGGACGTCCTTGTACTCGCGGGCGGCCATGCCGTGTTCGGCGAGCATGCGGCGGCGCTCCTCGTCGGGCAACAGGTACCACTCGTAGGACCGCACGAACGGATAGACGCAGATGTAGTTGCCGGGCTCCTCGCCGGCCAGGAAAGCCGGGATGTGGCTCTTGTTGAACTCGGCCGGCCGGTGCAGTGCCACGCTGCTCCACACCGGCGAGCTGACCCGCCCCAGCGCGGTGGTGCGCCGGAAGTCGGCGTAGGTGGCCTGCAGCGCCTCGACCCGTTCGGCGTGAGTCCAGATCATGAAGTCGGCGTCGGCCCGCAGGCCCGCCACGTCATAGAGGCCGCGGACCACGACGCCGCGCTCCTCCTGCTGCTTGAAGAACGTCGATGCTTCATCGATGACGTCGTCGCGCTGGTCACCGAGCTCACCCGGCTCCACGGAGAACACCGAGAACATCAGGTAGCGGATCGTCGAATTGAGCGAGTCGTAGTCGAGCTTGGCCATGGAACCTATCGTGCCACTTCCAGTTCGAGCGCCTCGACCGCGCGGCCGGCCGCCCCGACGCATGCAGGCACGCCGATGCCGTCGAGATAGCTGCCGGCCACGGCGAGCGTCGGCGGCAGGCCCGCACGAATCTCGGCGACCAGCTCCGCGTGGCCCGGACCGTACTGCGGCATGGCCTCGATCCAGCGCTGCACGCGCGCATCCACCGGCTTGACGTCCAGACCGAAGACGGTGGCCAGGTCGTCCACGGCCCACCCCAGCAGCTCGTCATCCGACGCCGTTTCGGCCAGGCCGTCACCGCACCGGCCAAACGACAACCGCAGCAGCTGCGTGTCCCCGCGGGCGCCCCACTTGCGCGAGGACAGGGTAATCGCCTTGTCGCGCAAGCTTTCCCCGGTCGCCACCAGCACCCCGGAACACTGCGGGAACGCGGTGTCGCCCGGCACCGCCAAAGCCACCACCACCGACGACGCGCTGGCGATCCGCCCGGCCGCGGCGGCGCTACCGGGGGCGACGTCGCCGAGCAGGGGCACCAGCCGCGGGGCGGGAATGGCCAGGATCACCGCGTCCGCATGCCAGCGAGTGCCGGTGTCGTCCAGCAGCGACCACCCCGCCCCGGCGGGCTCGAGCCGTTGCACGGCGGCCCTGACCCGGCGCGGCCGGGCGCGCTCGACGAGCGCGTCGAGCAGCACCTGGTAGCCCCCGTCCAACGCCCCGAACAGCGGCCCGCCGGTTGCCGGGGGCAGCGCCCGCCGGACCGCCTCGGTCAGGCTGGTGGCGCCGCGGTCCAAGGCCGCCGCGACGCCCGGGGCCGCGGCGCGCAGGCCGATGGTGGCCGCCGAACCCGCGTAGACCCCGCTCAGCAGCGGGTCCACCGACCGGGCCACGACCTGCTCGCCGAACCGCTCGGCCACCAGGTCGGCGGTCGCGGGATCGCTGCCGGGCCGCCAGTCCAGTGGGCGGCCGGGCTCGGCTTCGATGCGCGCGACCGTCGCCGCGTCGACCAGCCCGGCCATCGAGGCGGCCGTCGACGGAATGCCGACCACCGTCGCGGTGGGCAGCGGATGCAGCGTCCGCCCGCTGTAGATCAGCGGCCGGGCGCCGGTGGACTCCAGCCGGCGCCCCGACAGACCCAGCTCGGCCAGCAGCGCCGGCATCTCCGGCCGGCGCAGGATGAACGCCTCGGCACCCAGGTCCATGGTCTGCCCGCCGACCTGCTCGGTACGCAAGATCCCGCCCAGCCGGTCGCCGGGTTCGAAAAGGGTGATGGCCGCGTCGTCGCCCACCGCCGCGCGCAGCCGGTACGCCGCCGTCAACCCCGAAATCCCACCCCCGACAACGCAATACGAGGGGGATGTCATAACGAGTGGACCAGTGACACCAGGTCGGTCAACACGCCGGGGTCCGTTTCGGGCAGCACACCGTGGCCAAGGTTGAAGACGTGACCGGTCGCGCCCGCGTCGACGGCGCGGCGCCCGTCCTCGACCACGGCCCGGGCGGCACGGTCCACGGCCGGCCACCCAGCCATCAGCACCACCGGATCGAGGTTGCCCTGCAGCGCCGTGCCCGGCGCGACCCGGGCGGCCGCGTCGGTGAGCGACGTCCGCCAGTCCACCCCCACCACCGTTGCTGTGGCTGGTTTCAGGACCGTCGACATGGCACCCAGCAGCTCGGCGGTGCCGACCCCGAAGTGCGTCATCGGCACGCCGTGCTCGGCCAGCGCGCCGAAGACCCGGGCGCTGTGCGGTTGCACGTAGGTGCGGTAGTCGGCGAGCGACAGGGCGCCCGCCCACGAGTCGAACACCTGAACGGCGTCCACCCCGGCCTCCAGCTGCGCCCGCAGAAAGCCCACGGTGATGTCGGTGAGCTTTGCCATCAGCGCGTGCCAGGTGTCGGATTCGGCCAGCATCATCGCCTTGGTGCGGGCGTGGTGGCGGCTGGGGCCGCCCTCGATCAGATACGACGCCAGCGTGAACGGCGCGCCGGCGAACCCGATCAGCGGGACGTCGCCGAGCGCGGCCACCAGCAGCGTGACCGCATCCGACACCGGCTGGATCCGTTGCCGGTCAAGGGGTTTCATCGCGTCGACGTCGGCGGCGGTGCGCACCGGCGACGCGATGACCGGCCCCACCCCCGCGACGATGTCCAGGTCGACGCCCGCGCCGAGCAACGGCACCACGATGTCGGAGAACAGGATCGCCGCGTCGACGTCGTGCCGGCGCACCGGCTGCAGGGTGATCTCGCAGACCAGCTCGGCGTCGAAGCAGGCCGCCAGCATGTCGGTCTGCGCCCGCAGCGCCCGGTATTCCGGCAGCGAGCGACCCGCCTGCCGCATGAACCACACCGGGATCCGGTTGGGTTTCGCACCGGTGACGGCGGCCAGATACGGCGACTCGGGGAGGTCGCGGCGAGTACTCATTGTCCCCAATGCTGCCACGACGGCGGCCTCGGTCCCGCGCTGCGTACTATCACGACCGTGCCAGTCAGCCAGCCGCCCGTGAATTACGACGAGTTCCCCAGCCTGCGGTGCGACCTGGGCGATGACGGCATCCTGACCGTGGTTCTCGACGCTCCCGGCCTCAACTCGGTCGGGCCGCAGATGCACCGCGACCTCGCCGACATCTGGCCGGTGATCGCCCGCGACCCCGACGTGCGCGTCGTGCTGGTCCGCGGCGAGGGCAAGGCCTTCTCCTCCGGCGGCAGCTTCGACCTGATCGACGAGACGATCAGCGACTACGAAGGCCGGATGCGCATCATGCGGGAGGCCCGCGATCTGGTGCTCAACATGGTCAATTTCGACAAACCCGTCGTCTCGGCGATCCGCGGGCCGGCCGTCGGCGCGGGCCTGGTGGTGGCCCTGCTCGCCGACGTCTCGGTGGCCGGTCGCACGGCGAAGCTCATCGACGGGCACACCAAGCTGGGCGTGGCCGCCGGGGACCACGCCGCGATCTGCTGGCCCCTGTTGGTCGGCATGGCCAAGGCCAAGTACTACCTGCTCACCTGCGAGACGCTGCTGGGCGAGGAGGCCGAGCGGATCGGCCTGGTGTCCCTCTGCGTCGACGACGACGACGTGCTGGCCACGGCGACGCGGATCGCGGAGGACCTGGCGCGCGGCGCCCAGAACGCGATCCGCTGGACCAAGCGCAGCCTCAACCACTGGTACCGCATGTTCGCGCCCACCTTCGAGACCTCGCTCGGGCTGGAGTTCCTCAGCTTCAGCGGCCCCGACGTGCAGGAAGGCCTCGCCGCGCATCGCGAGAAGCGGCCCGCCCGATTTACTGGCGGAACAGGGTCCTGAGCTGGGTCGATAGGTTGCCATGGGGTCTCATAACGGGTTGGTAGCGGTCGGCGCGCCTGATTCCGCGTGTCCCCCGATGGGTCTACCGTCGGACCCTGTGACCCGTGCCGCGCCGACGCAGAACCGTCACGATGCGGTGGAGGCACCACCCGCTTGCGGGGGAGAGTGGCGCTCATGACCTACGCCGCGCCGCCGCGAAGTGGCCGGGATGAACAGGAGCGGCGCCAAGTGACCTCAGCTGAACCGGAGCCATTCCGCGAGGCGGTCGCGGCCATGAACGGCGTCACCGTGCGCCCCGAGATCGAACTGGGCCCCATCCGCCCCCCGCAACGCCTCGCGCCCTACAGCTACGCGCTGGGGGCCGAGGTCAAACATCCCGACCGCGAAATCATCCCCGAGCGATCCGACGGCGACGCCTTCGGCCGCCTGATCCTGCTGTACGACCCGGAAGGCGCCGACGCGTGGGACGGCACCATCCGCCTGGTGGCCTACATCCAGGCCGACCTGGACCCCAGCGAGGCCGTCGACCCCCTGCTGCCCGAGGTGGCGTGGAGCTGGCTCGTCGACGCGCTGGAATCCCGGATGGAGCAGGTCACCGCCCTGGGCGGCACGGTCACGGCCACCACCTCGGTGCGCTACGGCGACATCTCCGGACCGCCGCGCGCCCACCAGTTGGAGCTGCGGGCGTCGTGGACGGCGACCACGCCCCAGGTTGGCGTCCACGTCGAGGCGTTCTGCGAGGTGCTCGAACACGCGGCGGGACTTCCGCCGACGGGCGTCACCGACCTGAGCTCGAGGTCACGCGCCTGACATGTGCGAACCGGCCGCCGACGGGCCCGTCAGCACCGACCCCGACAGCAGCGAACCCCAGCCCACCCCGCTGCTGCGCCCGGCCGAAGGGATCCCGGACCTCTCCGTGACCGTCCGCCAGATCGAAGCGGCGGCCGAGCTCCTGGATCGTGGGCGTGGGCCGTTTGCGGTGGACGCCGAGCGGGCGTCGGGTTTCCGGTACTCCAACCGGGCCTACCTGATCCAGATCCGGCGGGCCGGCGCCGGCACCGTGCTCATCGACCCGGTCAGCCACGGCGCCGACCCGCTCGAGGCGCTGCGGCCCGTCGCCGAGGTACTGAGCGAAGACGAATGGATCCTGCATTCGGCCGACCAGGACCTGCCCTGCCTGGCGGAGGTCGGCTTGCAGCCACCGGCGCTCTACGACACCGAGCTCGCCGGCCGGCTGGCCGGGTTCGAGCGGGTGAACCTGGCGACCATGGTGGAGCGGCTGCTGGGGTCCGGGCTGGCCAAGGGCCACGGCGCGGCGGACTGGTCCAAACGGCCGCTGCCCGAGGAATGGCTCAACTACGCGGCGCTGGATGTGGAACTGCTCATCGAGCTGCGCGCCGCGATTGCCGACGTCCTGGCGCAGCAGGGCAAAACGGGTTGGGCCGCAGAGGAATTCGACTATCTGCGCGCCACGGGCACCAGGGAGCCAGGCGCGGCGAGTCGGCCGGACCGGTGGCGGCGCACGTCGGGGATCCATCGGGTGCGCGACCGGCGCGGCCTGGCCGCGGTCCGCGAGCTGTGGTTGACGCGCGACCGCATCGCCGAGCGCCGCGACATTGCGCCGCGACGCATCCTGCCGGACTCGGCCATCATCGAGGCCGCCATCGCCGACCCGAAGACGGTCGAGGAGCTCACCGCGCTGCCGGTCTTCGGCGGGCGCAATCAACGTCGCAGCGCCGCCACGTGGTTGGGGGCGCTGGAAGCGGCCAGGCAAACCAAGAATCCGCCCGTGGACGCCGAACCGCCGAACGGTCCGCCGCCGCCGGCGCGCTGGAGCCGGCGCAAACCGGAGGCCGCCGCGCGGCTGGAGGCGGCGCGTGCGGCGCTGTCCCAGGTGTCGGAGCGGGTCAACGTACCCACCGAGAACCTAGTCTCCCCCGACCTGGTGCGACGGCTGTGCTGGGACTGGGAACCCGCGCCCGACCCCCTCGAGGCCGTCGAAGGGTTCCTGCGCGCCGGGCAGGCGCGGCAGTGGCAGCGGGAATTGGTGGATCCTCCGCTGGCCACAGCGTTGCAGCCGCCCGCCGCGCCCGAGAACTCCTAGGGCGCGGTGAAGATATTCGCGCGGCGGCGCGGGTAATTTTTCGCCGCTAGCCTTTCCTCGCCGCGGACGAGGCGCGGACCGTAGACCGCGACTAAATGCCCGGACCGTCCCAAAAATTGGCGCTCTGGCCACCCTGTGACTGCTGTTAGGCTCGCCGTAGGACGCGAAGTCCCCACTCGCAGAAGGGATCATGGCAATGGTCGTTGCCGCTTCCGAAATCGGCGGTCTGGTAGGCAGCCTGGCCGGCATAGGAAAGAATGCCGCCGCTAAGGATTGGGTTGCGACCGGTATCGGCGGCGGCGCGTTCGCCATGGAAACGACCAAAATTGCCGTCAAGGCGATCGTCGAGCGAAGGATAAAAGCGGAAATAGAACGCGGTCTCGAGGAGCGAACCAATCCCTGGGCGGCGGAGGTGCCGATTATCGAATGGGGAATTGTCGCCATCACGGTCTTCGAATATTTCCTCGGCCTCGGTGACGCCTCCAAGGGAACGGAGTTCGACAACGCGCGTTCCAAGCTCGACTCGCCCAAGAAAGACTTGGAGTCCGCCTTCCCCGACAGCGGCTGGGAGGGCTCCGCGTCGGAAGAGTACGCCAAACAGAACCGAGCCCAGCTGGACCGCGTAAACCTGATGCGAGATCAGGACCAGGCGATGATGGAGATCCTGACGGCCGAAGTCGATCAGCTCACCGAGATTCGCCGTGCCGTCGCCGGAATCAAGGACGGCCTCACCGGCTGCATCTTTGTCGCCCTCCTGATCAAAGCGCAGGGGAGCGAAGCCTCGTCCCTGGTGTTTCAGAAAGTCGTCACCATCGCGGCGATCACCGCAACAGTGGGCGCCATCGGTTACATGGAATTCTTCTCGGGCACCGAGACCCGGCCCAAGGTCCAGGAAGTGGTCCGCGAATACGAGAAGATCATTGCGGAGATGAAGGACTATCTGTCGACTTCGCGAATTGCGCCGTCCGCTCGCATGGCGCCCTCGGCGGAATCCACCGTCTCCGAATTCGCCACCGAGTCCACGTCGTCCGCGCTCACCAGCACCTCCACGCCGGCCGGTACGGCCGCGCCGGTGACGGCTCCTCGCCTGAGCGAACTCATCCAGATGTCGGGCCGGCCGGTGCAGGGCATGCCCACCCCGGCTCAGCCGGTGGAGGCGTCCGCTCAAGCCGGCCAGGTCGCGGGGCCGACCCCCACGCCGACGAGCCCCGTCAGCGCTCAGCCGTCGTCCTCAACCGCGCGGCAGCGCAAGGCGCCCGCAGCCGCCGAAGGGGCCACGACAACCGGAGCCGGCCCCGAGGACACCACCCCGAGCGACGGGGCCGAAGTCGTCGGAGCGGCCGCGGGCACCGGGGCCGCGGAGCGGGCACCCGCCGAGGTCGCGGCGCTCAAAGCCGAGCAGCCGGCAGACCCGAACCGGCCGCAGCCCGCCCCGTAACGCTGTCACGCCCCAACCCGCTTGCGGTGCAACCGTTTACCAGACGAGGAGGTTCCATGGCGAACTTGAGCGTCACGTCGACGTATCTTGACAAGCTGGCGCGCGCACAGGACGCGACCAAGGAAAATTTCAAGTCGTCCGCCGGGGCGGTCGACGGGGTCGGCGTCAACGTGTGGCTCAACCACGGCCTGGCCTGCGGACCCGGCAACGACGCCGTCGTGGGAGTCGAGGTAAGCCGCGCGGAGGCGATCCAGCTCATGATCGAGGTCGCCACCGACCTCGCCGTTAACCTGCGTGCCGCCGCCAAAGCGTACGACGGCACGGACCACGATGCCGCCCAGAATCTCGACAAACAGGTGCTTCCCGGCTGATCCCGGCAACGACCACCCCAGTTGTTCACCGCTCGGCAACCCGGTCGCAACGACCGGCCGGAATCGACCCGGGGAGCCGGATCCACTGGCCTACATGGAAATTCGTCCGCCCGCCCCGGTGGGCGCACTGTAGGCTCTACCTACCGGACAGCCGCCCAGGCTATGAATCCGAGAGAAGGACGCCGTGGCCCAGCTTCCGAATGCGAACGAAGACCCCACCGACATCTTCGCTGCAATGAATTTCGCGCCCGCCGGCGAACCCGCGGCCGACCGCGAACCCGACACGCTGACAGCCCTCAGCTTCTCCGTCGCCGCCGAGGACAGCGCCGAGGAGTCCCCGCTTGAGCCGGCGCCGGAGTTCGCGCCCGCCGAGCCCGTCGACACCGCAACGGTGCTCGCCACACAGACGGCAGCCGCCGAGGAGGTCGACGAGGAGGACGTCGTCCCGCTGTTCACCGTGACCAATCCCCCCGGGACGGTGTCGGTGTCGGCGCTTGGAGACGGCGGAATCGGGCAAGTCACCCTGTCCGAAAAGGTCGCGGGCATGACCGAAGCCGAACTGGCCGAGGAGATAATCGTGGTCGCGCACCTGGCGAGCCAGAAAGGGCAAGCGGCCCAACACGAATTCCTGATGGCGAACATGCGCGAATTGGGCGCCGATGATCCCGATGCCGTGCGCGAACTCCTGGAGTACGGCATGGAACTCACGTCGCCGGAGCGGGCCGCCGAGACGCAGGCGCACGTTTTCGCCACCCGATACGCGACCGAGTGACGGTCTCGGCCCGGCAGGAGAACAGTTGCCGCCGTACGGATTTGGGCTAGCTCAGGCCCAACGACTCCGTCATCAGCGTGGTCATGCGCGCCAGCGACTCGACTAGCTGCCGGTGCTGGGCTTCGTTGGCGGCATCGACCGCGGCCACCGCGTTGCGCAGGGCCTCGTTGACGCGTTGCTCGACCGTCTCGGCGCCCAGCCGCAACAGGCCGTCTTCGATCTGGAGATCGGTGATCCCGCGGCGCGCGTTCAGCGTCACCTCGACGGTGTTGGCTTCGTCTGCGGCCGTGAAGGTTTCGGTGTTCGTTCGGTGGATCTGGTCTTCGAGGGCGGACTGGAACCGCTGCCCGAACTCCATGGCCTCAGCCAACTGCGGGTGCATTCCTGCGGTCATGTGATGTCCTTCGTCCTCGGCTGACGGCACGGCCCACTACCGCTCTTCAGTCTAAGGCGAGCCGCGATGGTTCGCCGCACCCTTCTCCGCATCGGCCCCGGGGTGCCGAGTCGACGGCGCCACCCCAGCCGCTGCGCCTAGTCGAGGTGCTCGCGGATCTCCGCTTCGGTGACGGCGCTGCCCAGCGCGGCGACCCAGCCGGTGATGCGGCGGGCCACGTCCTGATCCGTCAGCCCCAGCTCGGCCAGCAGCTCGCCCCGCGAGGCGTGCTCATAGAACCGCTGCGGCAGGCCCACATCGCGGCACGGCACGTCGATCTCCGCGGCGCGCAGGGCCGCGGACACCGCCGACCCGATGCCGCCGTTGACGCCGTTGTCCTCGCACGTGACGACCAGTTTGTGCTGGGCGGCGAGCTCGAGGACCGCTTCGGAGACCGGTAGCACCCAGCGCGGGTCGATGACCGTCACGCCGATCCCCTGGTTGTGCAGCCGCTTGGCGACCTCCAACGCCATCGGGACGAACGCGCCGACGCCCACCAGCAGCACGTCATGATTGAGCCCGTCGGCCGGCACCGCGAGCACGTCGACGCCCGAAAGGCCGGTGCCTCGCCGCTCGATGGCCGGAATGTCTTCGCCCACATCGCCTTTGGGGAACCGGAGCGCGGTTGGGCCGTCGTTGACCTCCAGCGCCTCACCGAGTTCCTCGCGCAACCGGCTGGCGTCGCGGGGCGCGGCCACCCGCATGCCGGGCACGATGCCCAGCATCGACATGTCCCACATGCCGTTGTGGCTGGCGCCGTCCGAACCGGTGATGCCGGCCCGGTCGAGCACCATGGTGACGGGCAGCTTGTGCAGGGCCACGTCCATCATGATCTGGTCGAAGGCCCGGTTGAGGAACGTCGAATAGATGGCCACCACCGGGTGCATGCCGCCCATCGCCAGCCCCGCCGCCGACGTCAGGGCGTGTTGCTCGGCGATGCCGACGTCGAACAGGCGGTCCGGGAACTGCTGCCCGAACGCGCTCAACCCGGTCGGGCCGGGCATCGCCGCGGTGATCGCCACGATGTCGCGGCGTTTCCTGGCGTAGCCGATCAGGGCATCGGAGAACGTGGCGGTCCACCCCGGCCCGGCGACCTTGGTGGCCTGCCCGGTGACGGGGTCGATGACGCCGCACGAGTGCATCTGTTCGGCTTCGTCGTCCTCCGCCGGGGCGTAGCCCATGCCCTTGCGGGTGACGACGTGCACGATCACCGGCCGGCCGAAGCCGCGCGCGTGGCGCAGCGCCGCCTCCACCGCGCGTTCGTCGTGCCCGTCGACCGGACCCACGTACTTGAGCCCGAGATCGGTGAACAGCAGCTGCGGGGACAGGGAGTCCTTGATGCCGGCCTTGACGCTGTGCATGAACCGGTAGGCGAGTTCGCCGAGCAGCGGCAGCGAACGCACCGCGTCGCGGCCCTTCTCCAGCGCCTGCTCGTAGGCCGGCTGCAGCCGCAGGGTGGCCAGGCGGTCGGCGACGCCGCCGATGGTCGGCGCGTAGCTGCGGCCGTTGTCGTTGACCACGATGATCACCGGGCGCCGTGACGCAGCGATGTTGTTCAGCGCCTCCCAGCACATGCCGCCGGTGAGCGCGCCGTCCCCGACCACGGCGACCACGTGCCGGTTGCGGTGACCGGTCAGCTCGAACGCCTTGGCCAGGCCGTCGGCGTAGGACAGCGCCGCGCTGGCGTGGCTGGACTCCACCCAGTCGTGTTCGCTCTCCGCGCGCGATGGGTAGCCCGACAGTCCGCCCTTCTTGCGCAGGCCCTCAAAGTCCTGCGCGCGCCCGGTCAGCATCTTGTGGACGTACGCCTGATGACCGGTGTCGAAGATGATCGGGTCATGCGGCGAGTCGAAGACCCGATGCAGCGCCAGCGTCAACTCGACCACGCCGAGGTTGGGCCCGAGGTGTCCACCGGTGGCAGCGACCTTGTGGATCAGGAACTCGCGAATCTCGGCGGCGAGTTCGCGAAGTTGCTGCCCCGACAGGTGTTGCAGATCAGCGGGCCCGCGGATCTGTTCCAGCATCCCGATAGTCTACGCAGCGGCCGCCGGAACAGCAGGGAGCCGGAGGTAGCCGGCCTACGGGGGTCCGAAAAGCTCGACCAGGGTGTCGTGCAGCTCGGGATCCGCCAGCACGACGACCTCGTCGCCGGCCTGAAGTTCGGTGTCACCCCGCACCGGCACCAGGCCGGTGGTACGGACCACGATGCTCACCCAGATGTCGCCGACCCGGTCACTGAGCCCCTCCACCGTGCACCCCTCGGCGGCCGATCCCGGTGCGACGCTGAAGCGATGAACCCCCTCGGGTTCGTCCGCGAGCCGGACACCGATCTGCCAGGGCTGGGTCTCCACCATGCGCATCGGCAGGTGCAGCAGTTTCGCGACCCCGGGCACCGAGCTGCCTTGCACCAGGACCGAGAAGATCACGACGACGACCACGATGCCGTAGAGGCGTTCGGCGTGGGGGATGTGCGCGGCGCGCAGCAACTCGCCGAGCAGAATCGGCACCGCCCCTTTGAGGCCGGCGAACAGTATGAAGGCGCGTTCGTTTCGCTGGAGTCGCACGCCGACCAGACACGAGCCCACCGCCAGCGGACGAATCAGCGCCGTCAGGGCCACCCCGAGGGCGAGCCCGGGGATCCACACGTCGGGGTGGGCAAGGACGCCGAGGTCGACGGTCAGGCCCAGCACGACGAACGCGACGATTTCGGCCAGCCCGGCCAGGGCGGCGTGGAACCGCTTGATCTCCGGCTTGTAGGGCGCGCGCGCGTCGCCGATCACGATGCCGGCGACGAACACCGCCAGAAATCCCGATCCGTGCGCAAGCGTGGCGATGCCGTACAGCATCAGGCTCGATGCCAGCGTTCGTAGCGGGTAGAGGCCTTCGCTGGGCAGCGCCACGCGGCGCATGAAGACGAGCAGGGCGCGGCCGCCGACGACCCCGACGGCCAGGCCGATCGCCATCTGCAGAACGAATTGCGCGCCCACGCCGGCGAACCCGGCGGCGCTGAGGCCGCCGGCGGCGATCAGGCTGGACATCAACGAGATGCCGACCGGATCGTTGGCGCCGGACTCACCCTCGAGGATGGTGCTGCTGCGGCCCCTGATTTCGCGTTTGCCCAGGACGGAGAACACCACGGCAGGATCGGTCGGAGCCACCGCCGTCGCGACCAGCACCGCGGGAAACCAATCGATTCCGCAGACGTAGTGCAGCATCAGCGCGGCGCCGGCGGCGGTGAGGGCGGTACCCAGCACGCCGACCGACAGGATCGGGGCGACCGCCGCGCGGAAACGGGAAGGCCCGATGTGCATTCCGCCGTCGAACAACACCAGCACCAGCGCGACGGTGATGACCTGTTCCACGATCCGCTCGGACGGTGGCTGCACCGCGGGCACGGAGTGCACCACCGCCGCCGTTCCGACGAGCACCAGCAGGGGCACCGGGACCTTGAACCGCTCGGTCAGACGGTTCGCCAGCACCGCGATCAGACCGACCGCACTGGAGAACAGGACGATGAGCGCGAACCGCAGACCGTCGTTCACGATCGCGGCACCCGGGGACGGGAAGGCCCTGTGGTGGTGGGCACTCGAGCCTTTCGGTCGGTCGACAGGGACATCGAGGACATCGCCGACCAGACTTCCCGGCACACCGCGACGGAGTCTAGCCGCTCCGGGAGCACTTCACGCGCCGTTACGTCGCCGCCGGCGCTACCCGCGGGTCAACAGGGCGACGCATTCGGTGTGATGGGTGAGCGGGAAGGCGTCGAACACCTTGATCTTCTCGACGGCATAGCCGTGGCGGAGGTAGAGGCCGATGTCGCGCGCAAAAGACGCTGCCTCGCAACCGATGTGCACCACCCGCGGCACGGCGGCGCCGGCCAGTTGGTCGATGATCTCGCGCCCGGCGCCCGCCCGCGGCGGATCCAGCACCGCTACGTCGGCGCCCGCTCGTTGCGTGCCGAGCACCCGCCGCACCGAGTCGGTGACGACCTGCACCTGTGGCATGTCGTCCAGCGCGACGCGGGCGGCCCGCGTGGCCGCGCGCGAGGTGTCGACGGACAGCACCCGCCCGGTCTCCCCGACCGCGGCGCCGAGCGCGGCGGCGAAGACACCGGCTCCGCCGTAGAGGTCCCAGGCGGTCATGCCGGGAGCGGGCTGCGCCCAGTCGGCGACCAGCCGGCTGTACACCGCGGCCGCGCCGCGGTGCGCCTGCCAGAAGGCGGTCACCGGGATCTGCCAGCTGCGCCCGCCCACCCGCTGTACCGCCTCGTAGCGACCCTCCACCACCTTGGTCGCCGTCTTCCGGCCCTGCCGCAGGGTGCGCACCACGTGGCGCGCGCCGTCATCGTCGACGACGACGTGCAGTTGGGCGGTCGGCGGCCACTTCGAGTCGGCGAGCCCGTCGAGCATGCCGGCCGGCAACTGCGCGCAGCGCAGGTCGGTGACCAGTTCGTCGCTGTGGTAGCGGTGGAAGCCGGGGCGCCCGTCCGCGCCCACATCGAGCCGGACGCGGGTGCGCCAGCCCGTCGGCCCCGAGTCCGACAAAGGCTCGGCGTCACCATTCCAGTGGTGGCCGCCCAGGCGCTCCAGCTGGTTGGCCACGACCTGTGCCTTGAGCGCGCGGGCCGCGTCCGGGGCGGCGAACGCGAGGTCACAACACCCGGCGCCGTCCACGCCGGCGATGGGGCACAGCGATTCGATGCGGTCGGGCGACGGCTCCAGCACCTCCAGAACCTCGGCGTGCCAATAGGATCCGCGGTCGGCGGTGACCCGGACCCGCACCCGCTCACCCGGCAGCGCGTAGCGGACGAACACCACGCGTCCCTCGTGGTGCGCCACACAGCTGCCGCCGTTGGCCGGGGCGCCGGTCACCAACGTCAGCTCGTCGCGCGGGGGCAGCACCGCGTGGGGTGCGCCCGGTATCTCGCGGGTCAATCGAAGATTCCCCGACGGGCGTCACCGGGGGCGGCGTGCGGCTGCAGCGTCTGGAGTCGCTCCGACGAGTTCAGTTGCCACGGAACGGAAGTCACCATCACGTTGGGCATGAACAACAGCCGGCCCTTGAGCCGCAGCGCGCTTTGGTTGTGCAGCGCCTGCTCCCACCAATGGCCCACCACGTACTCGGGAATGAACACGGTGACCACGGTGCGCGGCGACTCCTTGCTGACCCGCTTGACGTATTCGAGTATGGGGCGGGTGATTTCGCGGTATGGCGAGGCGATGACCTTGAGCGGCACGCTGATGTCGCTCTCTTCCCACTGGTGCACCAGCTCGCGGGTCTCCCCCTCGTCGACGCTGACGGTGAGCGCCTCGAGCGCATCCGGGCGGGTCGCGCGGGCGTACGCCAGCGCGCGCAGCGTCGGCAGATGCAGCTTGGACACCAGCACCAGGGCGTGATTGCGGCTGGGCAACACCACGTCGTGCTGGGCGGCGGCCTGCTCCTCCAGCTCCCGGCTGACCGTGCGGTAGTGCCGGTGGATCATCTTCATCATCCCGAAGAGCAAACCCATGGCGAACAGCGCGATCCACGCGCCGGCGACGAACTTGGTCACCAGGACGACCAACAAAACCGCGCCGGTGGAAAGCAATCCGACCGTATTGACGACCCGGGAACGCATCATCTTGCGCCTTACGCGCGGATCGGTCTCGGTGCGCAGCAATCGGGTCCAGTGCCGCACCATGCCGATCTGGCTCAACGTGAACGAAATGAACACGCCGACGATGTACAGCTGGATCAGGGCGGTGACCTCGGCACGGAAGGCGATGATCGCCAGCAGCGCCGCCCCGGACAGGAACAGGATTCCGTTGGAGAACGCCAACCGGTCGCCCCGGGTGTGCAGCTGGCGCGGCAGGTAGCTGTGCTGGGCCAGCACCGAGCCGAGCACCGGGAACCCGTTGAACGCGGTGTTGGCCGCCAGCACCAGGATGAGCGCTGTGACAGTGGCGATCAGCAGGAAGCCGACGTGAAAGCTGCCGAACACGGTTTCGGCCAGCTGTGTGACGAGGGTCTTCTGGTAGTAACCGGGCGGCGCGCCGGTCAGTTGCCGGGCCGGGTCCTCGACCAGCTGAACCCGGATCTGCTGGGCCAGCACGATGATGCCCATCAGCAGGGTCACCGCGATCCCGCCCAGCATCAGCAGCGTCGTCGCCGCGTTGCGCGACTTGGGCTTCTCGAATGCCGGAACCCCGTTGCTGATCGCCTCAACACCGGTCAGCGCGGCGCAGCCCGAGGAGAACGAGCGCGCCACCAGGAATGCCAGCGCGAAGCCGACGACCTGACCGTGCTCGGCGTGCATCTGAAAGCCGGCCGACTCCGCCCGCAGCGGGTTGCCCAGCACGAAGATCCGGAACAGGCCCCAGCCGATCATGATGAACACGCCGACGATGAACGCGTAGGTCGGAATGGCGAACGCCACGCCCGATTCGCGGATTCCGCGCAGGTTCAACGCCATCACCAGCAGGATCGAGGCCACGCAGAACCAGACCTTGTTCTCGGCCACGATCGGGATCGCCGAGCCGATGTTCGCCATCGCCGACGCCGTCGAAACGGCCACGGTGAGAACGTAATCCACCATCAGGGCGCTGGCGACGACCAGGCCGGCGGTGTCGCCCAGGTTGGTCGTGACCACCTCGTAGTCGCCCCCACCCGAGGGGTAGGCGTGCACGTTCTGCCGATAGCTGGCCACCACGACCAGCATCACCGCCGCCACGGCCAGACCGATCCAGGGTGTCAGCGCATACGCGCTGACACCGGCTACCGAGAGCATCAGGAAGACTTCCTCGGGCGCGTACGCCACCGACGACAAGGCGTCGGAGGCGAACACCGGCAAGGCGATCCGCTTGGGCAGCAGGGTGTGACTCAGCCGGTCGCTGCGTTGCGGCCGACCGATGAGCAACCGACGCGTTGCGGTTGAAAGTTTGGACACGAGAGCCAAGAGTAAGCCCACATGGGTTTGGCGGTAGCTTCGTAGGCGAGAATGTTTGCCGACCCGAAATCGGCTGGCCGACGTGGGTTGCCGATTGGGGCGCAGGACGCAGCCGAGAGGATCGAAAGTGCGAGTAGTGGTGATGGGCTGCGGCCGCGTCGGTTCCTCGGTGGCCGACGGGCTATCGCGGATCGGCCACGACGTCGCGGTCATCGACCGCGACAGCACCGCCTTCAACCGGCTCAGTCCCGAGTACGCCGGGGAGCGGGTGTTGGGGCAGGGGTTCGACCGGGACGTGCTGCTGCGGGCCGGCATCGAGGAGGCCGACGCGTTCGCCGCCGTGTCATCCGGGGACAACTCCAACATCATCTCGGCGCGGCTGGCCCGCGAGACCTTCGGGGTCAAGCGCGTGGTCGCCCGGATTTACGACGCCAAGCGCGCCGAGGTCTACGAACGGCTCGGCATCCCGACGATCGCCACCGTGCCCTGGACCACCGACCGCCTCCTCAACGCCCTGCTGCGGGACACCGAGACCGCCAAATGGCGAGACCCGACCGGCACGGTGGCCGTCGCGGAGGTCGTCCTGCACGAGGAGTGGATCGGGCACCGGATCACCGATCTCGAGCAGGCCACCGGCGCCCGCGTCGCGTTCCTGATCCGGTTCGGTGCCGGCGTCCTGCCGGAGCCCAAGACGGTCATTCAGGCCGGCGACCAGGTCTACGTCGCCGCGATCTCCGGCCGCGCCGCCGAGGCCGTGGCCATCGCGGCGCTGCCACCCAGTGAAGAGTCTTAAGGAGCGGCGAAAATGAAGGTAGCTGTCGCCGGGGCCGGCGCGGTCGGCCGCTCCGTCAGTCGCGAACTCATCGGCAACGGCCATGACGTCACGCTGATCGAGCGCAACCCCGATCACGTCGACGTCGACGCCATCCCGGCGGCGCACTGGCGCCTCGGCGATGCCTGCGAGCTGAGCCTGCTGGAATCGGTACACCTGCACGAGTTCGACGTGGTGGTGGCCGCAACCGGCGACGACAAGGCCAACGTCGTGCTGAGCCTGCTGGCCAAGACCGAATTCGCGGTGCCCCGGGTGGTTGCGCGGGTCAACGACCCGCGCAACGAATGGTTGTTCACCGACGCCTGGGGTGTGGACGTGGCGGTGTCGACCCCACGGATGCTCGCCTCGCTCATCGAAGAGGCCGTCGCCGTCGGTGATCTGGTGCGGCTCATGGAATTTCGCCGGGGCCAGGCCAACCTCGTCGAGATCACCCTGCCCGACGACACGCCCTGGGGCGGCAAGCCGGTGCGCCGACTGCAGCTGCCCCGCGACGCCGCGCTGGTCACCATCCTGCGCGGTCCACGGGTGATCGTGCCCGAGGCCGACGAGCCGTTGGAGGGCGGCGACGAGCTGCTGTTCGTCGCGGTCGCCGAGGTCGAAGAGGACCTGCGCAAGCTGCTGTTGCCGGACGGCCCCGCCCTGGACGACTAGGGCCGCTTGCGATCACCGTTGAGGGCGGTGACCCGCAGCGCCCGGCTTCGCCGCGCTTGCGATCACCGTTGAGGGCGGTGACCCGCAGCGCCCGGCTTCGCCGCGCTTGCGATCACCGCTAGTCGCGGACGGGATCGGCGTCGACCTGGACGCCGGTGTCACCGACCGCCGACATGGCGCGCTGCGCCGACTTGATCGCCAGGTACGTCGCCAGCGCGGCCGCCACGGTGAGTGGCCACCCCATCGCGATGCGCGCGAAGGCCAGCCAACCGGTCCGGTCGGCGTTGTAGAGCAGCCCCTGGACGACGAACCGGGCGGCGAAGACCAGCACCCAGCAGACCGAGGCGATGTCGAACGCGTAGACGGCCCGCGGGACGTCGCGCCAACCGTGACCGCGCCCGGTGGCCCAGGTCCACACGAACCCCACCAGCGGCCGCCGGATGACGACCGACGCCGCGACGACCACCGCCCACAGCAACGACATCCAGATTCCCACCAGGAAGTAGCCCTTGGACTCCCCCACGATGTAGGCGACCAGCGCGCAGATGGCGACGCCGAAGAACCCGGAGAACGCCGGCTGCGGGGATTCCCGGCGTATCAGCCGCCACAGCAGGACCAGTGCGGCCGCGGCGAGTGCGGAGGCCATCGCCACGAAGAGCCCCGACACGCTCGACACAATGACGAAGATCACAACGGGCAGCGACGAATAGATGACGCCGCTGACCCCGCCCGCCTGTCGCATCAGGCGTTCGGCCGTGATGCGTCCGGCGGCCGCGCGGTCGGGCGAGCCCGACTCGTCGGGTCCCGGACCCGAGTCGTCGGGTCGCGTCACCGCTGAATTTCGTAGTGCGGGTTGTAGATGGCCTTGGTGCCGTTCTCCAGCGTGCCCAGCCGGCCCCGCACCCGCAGCTTGCGGCCGGAGTCGATGCCGGGAATGCGGCGCTGCCCCAACCACACCAGCGTGACCGTGTCGCTGCCGTCGAAAAGCTCGGCGCGCACACCGCCCGCACAACCCTTGCCGTTACATTCCACGCTGCGCAGCGTGCCGATCATCGTGACCTCTTGGCCACGCTCACAATCGATCGCCCGTTGCGCGCCGGTAAGGGCTACCTCGTCGGACAACTCTTCGGAGTCGCGTTGCTCCGGAGCCTCCGTCAATCGGCGGCTGAGCCGGCGCAGATATCCTTGGGCCCCCATGGCCCCTCCTGACAATGCTGATAAGCCTTGGCGCTTCCATTCATGCCAACGGACACCGTAGACCTCTTGGTTCCCCCACGCCAACCGAGTCAAACGTCGTGTTGGAGCGCGACTCAACGCCGGGGCACTATCTGGGGGTGGCTGTCGATCTGCGGGGTGTCACCGTCGTGTTGTTGCCCGGTACGGGCTCCGACGACGACTACATTCGCCGGGCATTTTCCGGTCCGTTGCGCGAGGTCGGCGCCGTGCTGGTGGCGCCGCCGCCCCACCCGGACCGGTTGATCGAGGGCTACGTGTCCGCGTTGGACGCCGCCGCGCGAACGGGCCCGATCGCCGTCGGCGGGGTGTCGATCGGCGCGGCGGTGGCGGTCGCCTGGGCACTGGCCCACGCTCAGAAGGCGGTTGCCGTGCTGGCCGCGCTGCCGGCCTGGGCCGGGGCGCCGGACGCGGCGCCCGCCGCCCACGCGGCACGCCATACCGCGTCGCAGCTGCGCGCCGAGGGACTGGGGACAACCACCGGCCAGATGCGGGCTTCCAGCCCGCCCTGGCTCGCCGACGAGCTGGCCCGGTCCTGGCGCGCGCAGTGGCCCCAGCTGCCCGACGCCATGGACGAGGCCGCCGCCTACGTGGCGCCCAACCGCGCGGAACTGGCCGGGCTGGCGGCCCCGCTGGCCGTGGCGGCCGCCGTCGACGACCCCATCCATCCGCTTGGGGTGGCTTCCGAGTGGGTCGACGCCGCGCCGCGCGCGGCCCTGCGGACGGTGACGCTGGAGCAGATCGGCTCCGACCCCGCCGCGCTGGGCGCGGCGTGCCTGGACGCGCTCGCCGAGGCGGGCTGAGCGGGTCAGCCGCCGGTGGTGCGCAGCTGCTGCATCGCCGAGCCCTCGGCGCTGCGGCGCGCCGCCGGCTCGTTGGCCCCTTCCTGCGCCGCGGCTTGTCGCGCCTGGGCCTGCTGGGCGGCCGCGGCTTCCCGCAATTGCTGCGCCATCGGCTCCGGCAGCTGCACGCTCAACGGCGTGCGGACGGGAAGCGGTGTGTCGCCGCGGCGAACCACGGTGTCGGCCAACGCGGCTCGCGCCTCCTGCTCGAGGGCTTCCATCGTCTCGTGCGGGCCGTTGATGACGCAGCGGATCATCCAGCGGTATCCGTCGACCCCGATGAAGCGCACCGCGCCGGAGGCGGAACCGACGACCTCGCGGCCCCAGGGGCCGTCCTTGATGCTGACTTTGGCCGAGTCCTTGCGCAGCGACTCGGCGAGCTCGCCGGCGACTTCGCGCCAGAGGCCACCCGTCTTCGGCGCCGCGTAGGCGGCGATGGTGAAGCGGCCGTTGGGCGTGACCACCCACACGGCGCTGGGAACGCCCGTCTCGGTCAGTTCGACCTGCAGCTGGCCCGCCTCCGGCATGGGAATGAGGACCGACCCCAGGTCCAGGCGCGCGAGCTCGGCGACCGACGGGTCGTCGAAATCGTCGATGTCGAATGGGCCCTCGAGTTCTTCGATCTCGTCGGAGACCCCGTCGCCGGGCGGCGTGATGTCGCCGCCCACCGGGGTCCCTTCGCTGTCGTCGTCGCGTGAACGATTACCGAACGCAGCCATCAGCGGCGCTCCTCCCCACTGCATCGTCGCCGGCGCGCATCACAGACTCGCATGTCCGCCGGAGGAACCGTGGCCACCATCGCCACGGGAGGTTTCGGCCAGGCCCGCCTCGTCGAACGACGACACCTCGACCAGCTCGACCAGCTCGACCCGCTGCACCAGCAGCTGGGCGATGCGGTCGCCGCGATGCACCACGATGGGCTCGGCCGGGTCCAGATTGATCAGGGCGACCTTGATCTCGCCGCGATACCCGGCGTCGATGGTGCCCGGACTGTTGACGATCGAAAGCCCAACGCGCGACGCCAATCCCGAACGCGGGTGCACCAGGCCGACCATCCCGAACGGAATCGCGACGGCCACGCCCGTGCGCACCAGCGCGCGCCGTCCCGGCTCCAGCTTGAGGTCTTCCGCGCTGTAGAGATCGACGCCCGCGTCGCCCTGGTGGGCGCGCGTGGGCAGTGGCAGCTCGGGATCGAGGCGAACGATGGCCAGACTGGTCGACACGGGGCCACAGATTACCCTTGACTGCGTGTCCGATACGCGCGTCGCGCCGCACAGTGTGCGATATCGCGAACGACTGTGGGTGCCGTGGTGGTGGTGGCCGCTGGGCTTCGGGCTGGCGGGGCTCATCGCTTTCGAAGTCAACATGGGTGTCGCCCCCGGGCCGTCCTGGCTGCCGTACGCCACCCTTTTCGCGGTGGCCGCCGGCACGCTGCTGTGGCTGGGCCGCATCGAGATCCGCGTGACCGCTGACCCGAACGTCCCGGGTGGGGTGGAACTGTGGGCCGGCGAGGCGCACCTCCCGGTCACCGCGATCGCCCGCTCCGCCGTGGTGGCCCCGTCGGCCAAGTCCGCGGCCCTGGGTCGCCAGCTCGACCCGGCGGCTTATGTGCTGCACCGGGCCTGGGTCGGGCCGATGATCCTGGTGGTGCTGGACGAGCCTGACGACCCCACGCCGTACTGGCTGGTGAGCTGCCGCCATCCGGAGCGGGTGCTGTCGGCATTGCGAAGCTGACCGGCGTAAACGGTCAGGCCGCGCAGTCGGTACAGATCATCACGCCGTTCTTCTCGCTGGCCAGCCGGCTGCGGTGTTGCACCAGGAAACAGCTGGAGCAGGTGAACTCGTCAGCCTGCTTCGGGATGACGCGGACCGACAGTTCTTCCCCGGACAGGTCGGCGCCAGGCAACTCGAAAGACTCAGCGGTCTCGGATTCGTCGACGTCGACGACGGCCGAAGCCGCCTCGTTGCGTCGTGCTTTGAGCTCCTCGAGCGAGTCCTCCGAAACATCGTCGGTCTCGGTGCGCCGTGGAGCGTCGTAGTCGGTAGGCATACCTATTCCCCTGCCCTATTGCCTCTTCATGCCTCGTAATGTCAGGCATCGCTTTGTACCAGCGTCGAACGCATCCACCAAATGATTCGTGCCCGTATGACGGCCCGTTAATGTGTGATTTACGTCACACCACCATTGTGGGCCTTGCGTTCGCCTTTGAACAGTGCGTTTAGGGTGCGATTAGAGTGCACCTGTGGTCGCACAAATCACCGAGGGTACCGCCTTCGACAAGCACGGTCGGCCGTTCCGGCGCCGCAATCCCCGGCCCGCCATCGTCGTGGTGGTCTTCCTCGTCGTGGTGACTGCCGTGGTGTGGACGATCGCGTTGACCCGGCCGGCGAAGGTGCACGAGGTCGCGGTCTGCAATCCGCCGCCAAAGGCGACCGGATCGGCGCCGGCTCAGCTCGGTGAGCAGGTGTCCCGAAGCGCGATGATGGACGTCACGCCCGCCAAGCTCAGCGACACCAAGGTCCGCGTGCTCAACGCCAGCGGCCGCGGCGGCCAGGCCGGCGACGTGGCCGGCGCGATGAAGGACCTCGGGTTTGCGCAGCCGACCGCCGCCAACGATCCCCTCTACGCCGGCACCCGGCTCACCTGCCAGGGTCAGATCCGGTTCGGCACGGCCGGGCAGGCCACCGCGGCGGCGGTTTGGCTGGTGGCGCCGTGCATGGAGCTGTTCAACGACAACCGCGCCGACGACTCCGTCGACCTGGCGTTGGGGACGGACTTCACCGCGCTCGCCCACAACGACGACATCGATGCCGTGCTGGCCACCCTGCGCCCCGGCGCCGCCGAGCCGTCCGACCCCTCGCTGCTCACCAAGATCCACTCGAGCAGCTGCTGACGCAGCTCAGTCGAGAATCGGGTCGAGGCCGTCGATTTCGTCCAGGGCGGCCAGCAGCTCGTCGGCGATCCCCGGCGCGGCGGCCAGCACCAGGCCGGCGCCGTCGGTGCCGGGCGGCGGCAGGCAAACCCGGGCCCCCGCCTCGGCCGCGATCAGCGCGCCCGCGGCGCAATCCCATGGCTGCAGGCCGTGCTCGTAGAACGCGTCGAGCCGGCCCGCCGCGACCATGCACAGATCCAGGGCCGCCGAGCCGATGCGACGAACGTCGCGCACCATCGGCAGCAGCCGCGCCAACAAGTCGGCCTGCGCCGCCCGGCGCTGCCGTGCGTACCCGAAACCGGTGCCCAGCAACGCCATCGACAGGTCGTCCACCGTGGCGCACCGCAGCGGCCGTACCCCCTCCTGGTCGATGACGTGCGCGCCCAGTCCGGTCGCCGCCGAGTACACCCGCTCGCCCACGACGTCGGCGACCGCGCCCGCCACCGACACGCCGTCCACTTGGACACCGATCGACACCGCGTAGGCGGGAATGCCGTAGACGAAGTTCACCGTGCCGTCGATGGGGTCGAGCACCCAGGTGACCGCGTCCGCGGCCGTGCCCGCCGGGTCGGCCGGCCCCCCGCCCTCCTCACCCAGAATCGGGTCACCGGGCCGCAATTCGGCCAGCCGGTCCCGCAGCAGGCGCTCGGTCTCCGTGTCGACGACGGTCACCGGATCGGTGGGGGTGCTCTTCGACCACACCGCGCCGTCGCCCGAAAGCTTCGAACCCGCCGCGGCTCCGCCGAAGACCTCGGCCCGGCGGCGCCGGACGAACGCGGCGGCTTCCGTGGCCAACGTCTCGGCGACCGTGCGCAGCCGGGCGGGCTCGTCATCAACTCGGGTCACCGGTCTATCGCATCACAGCCGCCACGGCCCCGCAGATACCCCGTAGCCGCGCCGGCGCCGGGCTAAGGTGGGCGCACATCCCAAGTCACGCCCAGGAGCTTCGATGACCAGCACCGAGTCGACCACGGAAACGCCCGGCACCGGCGCCGCCGTCGGCACACCACAGCGTCGGGGATTCGGCATCGACGTCGGCGGCAGCGGCATCAAGGGCGGCATCGTCGACATGGACACCGGACAGTTGATCGGCGAACGGGTCAAGCTGTTGACCCCGCAGCCGGCGACGCCGGAGGCGGTCGCCAAGACCATCGCCGAGGTGGTCAACGCGTTCGGCTGGACCGGCCCGCTCGGCGTGACCTATCCCGGGGTGGTCACCCACGGCGTCGTCCAGACGGCCGCCAACGTCGACAAGTCGTGGATTGGCACCAACGCGCGTGACATCATCAGCGCCGAGCTGGACGGGCAGGACGTCACGGTGCTCAACGACGCCGACGCCGCGGGGCTGGCCGAGGAGCACTACGGGGCGGGCAGAAACCAGTCCGGCCTGGTCGTCTTGCTGACGTTCGGCACCGGGATCGGCTCCGCGGTCATCCACAACGGCACGCTGATACCCAACACCGAGTTCGGGCACCTGGAAGTCGGCGGCAAAGAAGCCGAGCTGCGGGCGGCGTCGTCGGTCAAAGAGAAGAACAACTGGAGCTACGAGAAGTGGGCCGCGCAGGTCACCCGGGTGCTGGTGGCCATCGAGAACGCGGTGTGGCCGGACCTGTTCATCGCCGGCGGCGGCATCAGCCGCAAGGCCGACAAGTGGCTACCGCTGCTCGAGAACCGGACCCCGGTGGTGGCTGCGGCCCTGCTCAACACGGCCGGGATAGTCGGCGCGGCGATGGCCTCCACCTCCGACGTGACCCACTGATTTTCCCCGGCAGAGCCGTTCGACCGCTCGCTGTCGTTACAATGGTCATCGGCGACCGCCCGAACGATAGCGTGCAAACACGAACGCTGATCCAACGCCGACATCGACATAGCAGACACTTTCGGTTCACCATGCCCATTACCCACCGAAGGTGAGCCCAAACGAAGGGGTGTAAGTGGCACCGACCAAGGCCAGCCCGGCAACCGACGCGCCGGTGAAACGGACCGCCACCAAGTCTCCGTCCTCCCCCGCCAAGCGCCCGGCGGCCAAGGCCGCCAACGGCACCGCCCCCGCCAAACGCGCCGCCAAGGCGCCGGCCCCCACCGCCAAATCCGAGGGCGACGCCGGCGCCGAGAAGAAGACTCGCGCCGCCAAGGCCCCGTCGGGCCGTGGGACCAAAGCCGCCAAGGCCGCCCCGGCGGATGCCGACGCGGAACTGGGGGTCGCCGAAGACCTGGACGACGTGGAGCTCGACGCGGAGCCGGGCGAGGATCTCGAGATCGACGCCGACCTGAGCCTGGACGACCTGGAAGACGACGTTGCCGCCGACGGCGAGGACGCCGAGGTCGAGCCGGCCGACTCGGACGACAGCGAGGAAGAGGGAACCGCCAAGGTCGCCCCGGCCGGCCCGGCCGCCACCGACGAGGACGAGGAGATCGCCGAGCCCTCCGAGAAGGACAAGGCGTCCGGCGATTTCGTCTGGGACGAAGACGAGTCCGAGGCGCTGCGTCAGGCACGCAAGGACGCCGAACTCACCGCGTCGGCAGACTCGGTTCGGGCCTACCTCAAGCAGATCGGCAAGGTGGCGCTGCTCAATGCCGAGGAAGAGGTCGAGCTGGCGAAGCGGATCGAGGCCGGCCTGTACGCCACGCAGCTGATGGCCGAGATGGCCGAGCGCGGCGACAAGCTGCCCGCCGCCCAGCGCCGCGACATGATGTGGATCTGCCGCGACGGCGACCGCGCGAAAAACCATCTGCTGGAAGCCAACCTGCGCCTCGTGGTGTCGCTGGCCAAGCGGTACACCGGCCGCGGGATGGCGTTCCTGGACCTCATCCAGGAAGGCAACCTGGGCCTGATCCGCGCGGTCGAGAAGTTCGACTACACCAAGGGCTACAAGTTCTCCACCTACGCGACGTGGTGGATCCGCCAGGCCATCACCCGCGCCATGGCCGACCAGGCCCGTACCATCCGCATCCCGGTGCACATGGTCGAGGTGATCAACAAGCTGGGCCGCATCCAGCGCGAGCTGCTGCAGGACCTGGGCCGCGAGCCCACGCCTGAAGAGCTGGCCAAGGAAATGGACATCACGCCCGAAAAGGTGCTGGAGATCCAGCAATACGCCCGCGAGCCGATCTCGCTGGACCAGACCATCGGCGACGAGGGCGACAGCCAGCTCGGTGACTTCATCGAGGACAGCGAGGCCGTGGTGGCCGTCGACGCGGTGTCGTTCACCCTGCTGCAGGACCAGCTGCAGTCGGTGCTGGAGACCCTTTCCGAGCGCGAAGCCGGCGTAGTACGGCTGCGCTTCGGCCTCACCGACGGCCAGCCACGCACCCTCGACGAGATCGGCCAGGTCTACGGCGTCACCCGCGAGCGCATCCGTCAGATCGAATCCAAGACGATGTCAAAGCTGCGCCACCCCAGCCGTTCCCAGGTCCTGCGCGACTACCTCGACTAAGGGGCCACAGCGGCTGTTATCCAAAGCCGTTGGTGCGCAAGCACATTCAATCTCCACGGAAAATCCGTCGCGCCGGCGGCGGCGCCGTCGTACCGTGACTCCCATGTCAGCCAACCGCACAGTGGTCTCGTCGGACTCCGAGTTCGAAACGGCCGTCGGCTATTCGCGCGCGGTCCGGGTCGGCCCACACGTGTGGGTGGCCGGAACGACCGGCGCCGGAGCGGCCGGAGATATCGCGTCGCAGACTCGAGATGCCCTGCAGCGCATCGAGGTTGCGCTCCATCAGGCGGGTGCGGCGCTCACCGATGTGGTGCGCACCCGCATCTACGTCACCGACATCTCCCGCTGGCGCGAGGTCGCCGCGGTCCATGCGCAGATCTTCGGAGACATCCGTCCCGCGGCGACCATGGTGGAGGTGTCCGCACTGATCGCACCAGGATTGCTGGTGGAGATCGAGGCCGACGCCTACGTGGAACCCCTCGCCGGCGGGAACATGCCGTCCGGCGCCGGGCGGTAATCGGTGACCCGAATCACAGCGTGCGTGGGCAGGGGGCCGTAGAGATGCGGGAACAGCATCGACTCGGGATCCGTTGAAACGCCTGGTTCCCACCGCACCTCGGAGTCCAATCTGGCCGGATCGATGTGCAGCAGAACCAAATCACCGCGACCGCGAAAGAGCCGGTTGGCCGGCAGATGAACCTGCTCGGGCGTCGACAGATGGATGAACCGCCCGCCGCCGGACGCGTCGGGGCGAATCTCACCGCACGTGCGGGCACGGGACCACTCGTCGCGCCCGCACAGGTGTACCAGCAGGTCAGGAGCGAAAGTCACGAATGATCACTGTAGAGAGCACTACGAAACGAAACGTTTACAGCCCGTGAGAAACGACACACCCGATAACGATCGGGGAACAACGCGAAAACCCCATACGTCTGAGAGAGTGAATAAAAGCAAGAACGGAGAAGCCATGAATGCAACTCTGACCAGTCCCGAGCTAACCCGTGCGGACCGCTGCGATCGCTGCGGTGCCGCGGCTCGAGTCCGCGCCAAGCTGCCTTCTGGAGCCGAGCTTCTCTTCTGCCAGCATCACGCCAACGAGCACGAGGCCAAGCTGACCGAGCTGTCTGCCGTCCTGGAGGTCAGCGGAAGCTAGTTCCGCCAACTCACCCGTCACCAATGTGGGCGACGGGGGCAGTCTTCGGTAATGCTGGACGGGTATGAGCGATCAAGTCGCAAAACCGTCCCGCCATCACATCTGGCGACTCACCCTGAGGACCGTCTCGAAAAGCTGGGATGATTCCATCTTCTCCGAGTCGGCCCAGGCGGGTTTCTGGTCGGCGCTGTCGCTCCCGCCGCTGCTGCTCGGGATGCTGGGCAGCCTGGCCTACGTGGCGCCGCTGTTCGGCCCGGACACATTGACGTCGATCGAGAAGAGCGTCATCTCCGCGATCCGCAGCTTCTTCTCGCCCAGCGTCGTCAACGAGATCATCGAGCCGACCATCCGCGACGTCACCGCCAACGCCCGCGGCGAGGTGGTGTCGGTCGGCTTCCTCATCTCGATGTGGGCGGGATCGTCGGCGATCTCGGCCTACGTCGACGCCGTGGTGGAGGCGCACGACCAGACTCCCCTGCGCCATCCCGTACGCCAGCGGCTCTTCGCCCTGTTCATCTACATGGTGATGCTGGTGTTCGTGGTGGTTGCCGCGCCCGTGCTGGTGATCGGTCCGCGCAAGGTGAGCGAGCACATCCCGTACGACCTGGCCAACGTGCTGCAGTACGGCTACTACCCGGCGCTGATCCTCGGGCTGCTGATCGGGGTCGTCATCTTGTACCGGGTGTCGCTGCCCGAACCGCTGCCGACGCACCGGCTGATCTACGGCGCGGTGCTTGCCACGGCGGTCTTTCTGATCGCCACCCTGGGCCTGCGGATCTACCTGCGGTGGATCACCAGCACCGGCTACACCTACGGCGCGCTGGCCACACCGATCGCGTTCCTGTTGTTCGCGTTCTTCGGTGGCTTCGCGGTGATGCTGGGCGCCGAACTCAACGCGGCGATCCAAGAGGAATTCCCGGCGCCCAAGACGCACGCGCACCGCCTGCGCAAGTGGCTCGAAGCCCGCCTGACCGTGTCGAAGCGTCCGACGGGTTCCCCGCCGGCGCCGGCACCCGCCGACAACGCGACGCTGTGACGGCCGGCCCAACCGGTGCGACCTAGCCCTTCTTCATCCGGTCGTAGATCCGCTTGCAGTCCGGGCAGACCGGCGATCCCGGCTTGGCCGCCTTGGTGACGGGAAACACCTCGCCGCACAGCGCCACCACATGGTTGCCCATAACCGCGCTCTCGGCGATCTTGTCCTTCTTCACGTAGTGGAAGTACTTCGGCGTATCGCTGCCGGTCCCGTCGTCGACGCGTTCGTCGGTCTCGGTGCGTTCGATCGTCTGGGTCTGCATGCCTCACATTGTGCCCCGTAACTCGCTCCTGCCGGAATCGGCCGGGTGTGGGAGAGTGGAGAAATGAAGCGCGAATCCGATCTGGGGTTCGACGATGAGGGCCGACCGGTGCTCATCACCGCCGCAGCACCCTCGTATGAAGAGCAGCACCGCGCGCGGGTCCGGAAATACCTGACCCTGATGGGCTTTCGGATCCCGGCCCTGATCCTGGCCGCGCTGGCATACGGCGCCTGGCACAACGGTCTGATCTCACTGGCGATCGTCGCCGTGTCGATCCCATTGCCATGGATGGCGGTCCTGATCGCCAACGACCGCCCGCCACGGCGCCCCGACGAACCTCGGCGGTTCGACGACGCCCGCCGACGCACCCCGCTGTTCCCAAGCGCCGAGCGGCCTGCGCTTGAGGCGCGCCCGCATCCGCACTCAAGCTGGCCCCCGGGACCGCACGGCTGGGAATAGTCCGCACTTCTTAGGACATTCTCAGGTCGACGGGACATTTGTGCACGTCAAGACGTGTGAGATGGGATAGGGCTGGGAACTCTCAGGGCTGATCTGTCGTTGAACTCAATGACAGTACAAGCCGAACGGGAGGTCGCTATGGCGAACGCCAGCACGAGCAGATTTGATGGCGATCTGGATGCTCAAAGCCCCGCCGCGGACCTCGTGCGCGTATATCTCAATGGCATCGGTAAGACGGCGCTGCTGAATGCAGCGGGCGAAGTTGAACTGGCCAAGCGCATCGAGGCCGGGCTCTACGCCGAGCATCTGCTCGAAACTCGTAAGCGCCTCGGCGAGAACCGCCGACGCGACCTCGAGGCCGTGGTGCGCGACGGTGAGGCCGCGCGCCGTCACCTGCTGGAAGCCAACCTGCGTCTGGTGGTGTCGCTGGCCAAGCGCTACACCGGTCGCGGGATGCCGCTGCTGGACCTGATCCAGGAGGGCAACCTGGGCCTGATCCGTGCGATGGAAAAGTTCGATTACACAAAGGGTTTCAAGTTCTCCACCTATGCCACGTGGTGGATCCGCCAGGCCATCACCCGCGGCATGGCCGACCAGAGCCGGACCATCCGGCTGCCGGTGCACCTGGTCGAGCAGGTGAACAAGCTGGCACGGATCAAGCGGGAGATGCACCAGAACCTGGGCCGCGAGGCCACCGACGAGGAGCTGGCGGCCGAATCCGGGATCCCGGTCGAGAAGATCAACGACCTGCTCGAGCACAGCCGCGACCCGGTAAGCCTGGACATGCCGGTCGGCTCCGAGGAAGAAGCCCCGCTGGGTGACTTCATCGAGGACGCCGAGGCGATGTCCGCCGAGAACGCGGTGATCGCCGAGCTGCTGCACACCGACATCCGCAGCGTGCTCGCCACTCTCGACGAGCGTGAGCACCAGGTGATCCGGCTGCGCTTCGGCCTGGACGACGGCCAGCCGCGCACGCTGGACCAGATCGGCAAGCTCTTCGGCCTCTCGCGTGAGCGGGTCCGGCAAATCGAGCGGGACGTAATGTCCAAACTCCGCCACGGCGAGCGCGCCGACCGGCTACGGTCGTACGCAAGCTAAGGCTCCAAGTAGATCCCGGCGACCCGCGGCGCCCGGCTAACGCCGCGCTTGCGATCGCCGCCCGAACTAGTAACAAGACGGTATGCCCGCCGCGGACGCGGCGGGCATACCGAACTAGTAACAAGACGGTATGCCCGCCGCGGACGCGGCGGGCATACTGCTTGTCGGGGAAGCGTTACACCCGTTCGCGCAGCTGGCCAAGTAGACTCGGCGTCGATGGAGGGTGCTAAATGAACGACCTGGTTGACACCACCGAGATGTACCTGCGGACCATCTACGACCTCGAAGAAGAGGGCGTGACGCCGCTGCGCGCGCGCATCGCCGAACGCCTCGAGCAGAGCGGGCCGACCGTCAGCCAAACCGTGTCCCGGATGGAGCGCGACGGGCTGCTCCACGTCGCCGGCGACCGCCACCTGGAGCTCACCGACAAGGGCCGGGCGTTGGCCATCGCGGTGATGCGCAAGCACCGCCTTGCCGAGCGGCTGCTCGTCGACGTCATCGGGGTGCCCTGGGAGGAAGTGCACGCCGAGGCATGCCGGTGGGAGCACGTGATGAGCGAGGACGTGGAGCGGCGGCTGGTGAAGGTGCTCAACCACCCGACCACCTCCCCCTTCGGCAACCCGATCCCGGGGCTTCTGGACCTGGGCGTGGGCCCCGAATCGGGCGCGGAGGACGCCATCCTCGTCCGGCTGACCGAGTTGCCGCCCGGCTCCCCGGTGGCCGTCGTCGTCCGCCAGCTGACCGAACACGTGCAAGGCGACATCGACCTGATCACCCGCCTGAAGGACGCCGGGGTCGTCCCCAATGCCCGGGTGACCGTCGAGACCGGGCCCGCCGGGGTCACCATCGTCATCCCTGGCCACGAGAACGTCACCCTGCCGCACGAGATGGCGCACGCCGTCAAGGTCGAGAAGGTCTGACCGCCCCGCCGTCGGGCTAGCATGCCCTGCGGCCGAACACTCGGCGCGGCGGTATCCGCACGCCGAGCTGTTTGGCCAGCCGGTAGCCGGTGAGCGCCAGTTCCCGAATGTCCTCCGGCCGTAGCCCCGACTGCAAGGCCGTGTCCAGCATGCCCGCCATCCGATTCTCGGGCGCGCAGCGCAGCGCGGCCTCCAGCGACACCCCCGCCAGCGGCCCGTCGCCGCGGGCGTAGGCACTGAACGCGAGCAGCACCAGCGCCTCGACCCGCCAGGGCGCGGGCAGGGTGCGCGCCAGCAACGCCCACAACGACTCCGCCTCGCCGGCGTTCTCGCCGACCGCCAGGGCGTAGAGGATGTCGCGCACTTGCGCGTCGCTCAGGGCGCAGGCCAGCTTGGCCAGCTGGGCATCGGACGGTGCTTGGCCGGCGGCCACACGCGACGCCACCGTCATCGCGTGCCGCACGTCGCCACGCACGCAGCGGTCCGGGTTCGTGCGGTGGGCCGCCCGGCGCCTGGCCGCCTGCCGGTCGATCACGCCGGTCAGCTCGGCGCTGCGCGCCGTGTCCTCGACCGCGACGACGGCCTGCAGGTCAGCGCGGCGAGCGTAGAGCCGCCTGCCGTCGAGCACCGCCGCGGCGGCCAGCGGCGACGCCGAGGGATCGTCCACCGGGCCGCTCGAACCGCAACCGTCCACGCAATGCCAGCGCCCACCGAGCGCGACCCGGTCGACCACATGCGCCGCCCACAGCTCGATACCGTGCTGCGACAACGACTTTGCGAGCGCGTCGCACACCTGCCGGTAGTCCTCGTTGCAGGACGGGCAGTGCGCCCCCTCCCCGTCGACGATCACCGCGATCGCGGCGTCGGGCCCGGCCGCGGCGGCGACATCCGCGAGGTGTCCGACCCGGGCGGTGAGTTCTTCGGAGAGGTCGACTCGCATCACCGCTCCGAGGTCACCACCGTCCAAAGACACCAATACCAATGAACTTTCGGGTACGAAGCCGAGAACGGCAGGCAGCGCGGCGATGAGTGCGCCGGGCCGGTTCAGTTTGAAGTCAGGTCGATGCGTCGTCATGGGCACCACGCTGACGGGCCCCGCCGTCAGCCGGCGCTCGCGAGAAGCGGCGGAATCCCGCACCTGTGAATGAACTCAGCACTGTGAGTTCTGCTGCTCTACTGTTTACCCATGAGTTCGGCGCAAGAGTACGACATGGTGGTCATCGGTTCGGGGCCTGGCGGCCAGAAGGCCGCCATCGCCTCGGCCAAGCTCGGCAAGTCGGTCGCGGTCGTCGAACGGGGCCAGATGCTCGGTGGCGTGTGCGTCCAGACCGGCACCATCCCGTCAAAGACGTTGCGCGAGGCCGTCCTTTACCTCACCGGGATGAGCCAGCGCGAACTGTACGGGGCGAGCTACCGCGTCAAGGAGAAGATCACCCCGGCCGACCTGCTGGCCCGCACCCAACACGTGATCGGCAAGGAAGTCGATGTGGTGCGCAACCAGCTGATGCGCAACCGCATCGACCTGTTGCTGGGACACGGCCGGTTCGTCGACCCGCACACCATCGAGGTCGAGGACCCCTCCCGCCGCGAAAAGCTCACCGTCAGCGGCAAATACATCGTCATCGCCACCGGCACCCGGCCGGCGCGGCCGTCGGGCGTCGAATTCGACGAGGACCGGGTGCTCGACTCCGACGGCATCCTCGACCTCAAGTCGCTGCCCACCTCGATGGTGGTGGTCGGCGCCGGGGTGATCGGCATCGAGTACGCCTCGATGTTCGCCGCGCTGGGCACCAAGGTCACGGTCGTGGAAAAGCAGAGCGACATGTTGGGCTTCTGTGACCCTGAAGTGGTAGAGGCGCTGAAATTCCACCTGCGTGACCTGGCGGTGACGTTCCGGTTCGGCGAGGAGGTGACCGCGGTCGACGTCGGCTCGGCGGGCACCGTCACCACCCTGGCCAGCGGCAAGCAGATCCCCGCCGAGACGGTGATGTACTCCGCCGGGCGCCAGGGACAGACCGATCACCTCGACCTGCACAACGCCGAGCTGGAGGCTGACAACCGCGGCCGGATCTTCGTCGACGACTTCTTCCAGACCAAGGTGCCGCACATCTACGCCGTCGGCGACGTGATCGGCTTCCCCGCGCTCGCCGCCACCTCGATGGAACAGGGCCGGCTGGCCGCCTACCACGCCTTCGGGGAGCCCACCGAGGGCATCACCGAGCTGCAGCCGATCGGCATCTACTCCATCCCGGAGGTGTCCTACGTCGGCGCCACCGAGGTCGAGCTGACGAAGAACGCGATCCCCTACGAGGTCGGGGTGGCCCGGTACCGGGAACTGGCCCGCGGCCAGATCGCCGGCGACTCCTACGGCATGCTCAAGCTGCTGGTGTCCACCGACGATCTCAAGCTGCTGGGCGTCCACATCTTCGGCACCAGCGCCACCGAGATGGTGCACATCGGACAGGCCGTCATGGGCTGCGGCGGCACCGTCGAATATTTGGTGGACGCCGTGTTCAACTACCCGACCTTCTCCGAGGCCTACAAGGTGGCGGCGCTCGACGTGATGAACAAGGTGCGAGCGCTCAACCAGTTCCGCCACTAACAGCTGTCGTCGAGTTCGCCCGGAACCGGGTCGCCGGGCCCGCCGGCGTCGGCGCGGGCCAGCAGCTGCGCGGTCTGCGCGTCGAACGGTGCCGAATACGAGACGTTTGCGGCACATCCGCCGCGCTCAAAACCACCGATCACCCCGGTCAGCGTCGTACCGCTCACCCAGGGGGCACCGCTGGTGCCGTCCACCAGCCCCTCGCACGGAAACGAGGGAAACCCGCCGTCGGTCAACGACGTGCTGGCCTGGCACCCGATGGGGTTGCCGCCCACGCCGGCCGGATAGCCCATCACGGTGATGTGACTACCGGGTGGCGGCGTCGTGCCCAGCGTGAGCGCCAGGCCGGCGCGTGATTCGACCGAGCCCCCGGCGTCATTGCTCATCCGCGCGATCGCGTAGTCGGCGTTGGGATCCTTGCTGGCGGTCCAGCGGGGGTCGAGGTAGACGGCGTCGGCCTTCCACACATCGGTCGGGGCCGGGGGCGCGTCGCCGGTGAAACCCGGCACGAAGGTGATCTTGGACGCCCCGGCCAGGCAGTGCGCCGCCGTGATCATCAGGTTGCCGCCCGCCGAATGCACCACCGAGCCCGTGCACACGTGCAGGGGGCCACCGTCGATGAAGATGGCGCCGACGCGTTTGTCCGGCTCCACCGGGCCGGCCACCGCCTTTTGCTGGGGTTGAGCGAGCCGTTGCGCCGGCGCACTGCTCCGCGGAGGGGCTGCCGGCGGCGCCGACGCACGATCGCCCGGTGGCCGCTTGCACGACGTCAGTGACGTTGCCACGGCGACCACCAGGCACAGCATCACGGTCGGTACGCGCATCGTTTTCATCATGCCTGACGCCTGCCTGACGAGCAGACTCCAACGCGTCGCGTCCCTCCTCGCTTCCCGGCAAGGGGCATCGGCCACCCCCACGATGTTCTCTTCTGGATTAAACGCGAACTTCACACCGCTGTTTGATATTGGCGCACCCCGATTCGGGGGACACTTGTAGGGCACGGAGCAACCCCCGAGAGGAGGCGATCGGTGATGGCTCACGGTCAGGACCCGCAGGAGCCGCACTACCAGCCGGGACAGGCCGGGATGTACGAGCTCGAGCTGCCGGCGCCGCAGTTGTCGACGTCGGACGGCCGAGGCCCGGTGCTGGTGCATGCGCTGGAGGGCTTCTCGGACGCCGGTCACGCGATCCGGCTCGCCTCGTCGCATCTGAAGGCGGCCCTGGACCCCGAGCTGGTCGCGTCCTTCGCCATCGACGAATTGCTCGATTACCGGTCGCGGCGGCCCCTGATGACCTTCAAGACGGATCACTTCACGAGCTATGAAGAACCCGAACTGAGCTTGTACGCGTTGCGCGACACCATCGGGACCCCGTTCCTGCTGCTGGCCGGCATGGAACCAGACCTGAAGTGGGAGCGCTTCATCACCGCGGTCCGCCTGCTGGCCGAGCGCCTGGGCGTGCGTCAGACGATCGGCCTGGGCACCGTGCCGATGGCGGTTCCGCACACGCGGCCCATCACGATGACGGCGCACTCCAACAACCCCGAGCTGATCGCCGAGTTCACCCCGTGGATCTCCGAGATCCAGGTCCCGGCCAGCGCGTCCAACCTGCTGGAGTACCGGATGGCCCAACACGGGCACGAGGTCATCGGTTACACCGTGCACGTGCCGCACTACCTGACGCAGACCGACTACCCGGCCGCCGCCGAGGCGTTGCTCGCGCAGGTGGCCAAGATCGCGTCGCTCGAGCTGCCGCTGACGGCGTTGACCGAAGCGGCCGCGGTCATCCGGGCCAAGATCGACGAGCAGGTCGAGGCGAGCGCGGAGGTTGCTCAAGTGGTGACCGCGCTCGAGCGCCAGTACGATGCCTTCATCGACGCTCAGGAGAACAGGTCGTTACTAACGAGGGACGAGGACCTGCCTAGCGGAGACGAGCTTGGCGCAGAGTTCGAGCGATTCCTCGCCCAGCAGGCGGAGAAGAAGCGCGACGACGACGACCAGCCCTGACCTTTCCACCCGGCCCTCATCCCGGCCCGACACCAAGGTTGGCGACATGACCGAGCGGAAGCGCAAGAACACTCTGCGCCCGGTGCGTGAGGTCGCCGCCCCCCGGCTGGAGTTCCGCACCATCCACGGCTATAAGCGGGCCTACCGCATCGCCGGTGACGGGCCGGCGATCCTGCTGGTCCACGGCATCGGCGACAACTCCACCACGTGGAATACCGTGCAGGCCAAGCTCGCCCAGCGGTTCACCGTTATCGCCCCCGACCTGTTGGGCCACGGCCGATCCGACAAACCGCGCGCCGACTACTCGGTCGCCGCCTACGCCAACGGGATGCGCGACCTGCTCAGCGTGCTCGACATCGAGCGGGTGACCATCGTGGGCCATTCGCTGGGCGGCGGTGTCGCCATGCAATTCGCCTACCAGTTCCCGCATTTGGTGGAGCGGCTGATCCTGGTCGGCGCCGGGGGCGTCACCAAGGACGTGAACTTCGTGCTGCGGTGGGCCTCGTTGCCGATGGGCAGTGAGGCCCTCGCGTTGTTGCGCCTGCCGATGGTGCTGCCGGCCGTCCAGATCCTCGGGCGGGTGCTGGGCACGATGCTGGGCAGTACGGGACTGGGCCGCGACCTGCCCAACATGTTGCGGATCCTCGACGATCTGCCGGAGCCGACGGCCTCGGCGGCATTCAGCCGGACGCTGCGTGCGGTGGTGGACTGGCGCGGACAGATCGTCACGATGCTGGACCGCTGTTACTTGACCGAGGCCATCCCGGTCCAGATCGTCTGGGGCGCCAAGGACTCCGTCGTCCCGGTAGGGCATGCGCAGATGGCCCACGCCGCCATGCCCGGCTCCCGGCTGGAAATCTTCGAAGAGTCCGGCCACTTTCCGTTCCACGACGACCCGGCCCGCTTCATCGACGTGGTCGAACGCTTCATCGACAGCACCGCGCCCGCCGAATACGATCAGGCCGCCCTGCGCGCGTTACTTCGCAGCGGCGGCGGCGAGAAGGCCGTCAGCGGCCCAGCGCCCACCCGCGTCGCCGTGCTGAACGCCATGGACTCCGACGAACGCAGCGCCACCTGAACCACCTTGATCGGTGCGGCCGCGCGCGGGGTCGTACAGTCGGGCCATGGGTATCGACGTCACCGTGTTGCGGGTGTTCACCGATCCGGACGGCAATTACGGCAATCCGCTGGGCGTCGTGGATGCCGGCCAGGTCGAACCCGCGGACCGGCAACGGCTGGCGACGCAATTGGGCTACAGCGAAACGGTTTTCGTCGATCTTCCCGCTGCCGGGTCAACCACCGCGCACGCCAGCATTTACACCCCGATGATCCAGATCGCGTTCGCGGGGCACCCCACCGTCGGCGCGGCGTGGTGGTTGCGGGAGAACGGCACGCCGATCAACACGCTGCAGGTGTCGGCGGGCCTGGTGCAGGTGAGTTACACCGCCGACCGGACCGGAATCAGCGCCCGCTCGGAGTGGGCGCCCGAGGTCGCCCTCCACGAATTCGGTTCGCCGGACGAACTTCTCGCCGCCGACCCGGGGGATTTTGCCGACGACACGGCGCACTACCTGTGGGCCTGGACGGACCGGGCCGGCGGTTCGCTGCGCGCCCGCGTGTTCGCCGCCAATCTCGGCGTGCGGGAAGACGAGGCGACGGGTTCGGCGGCGATGCGCATCACCGATTACCTCAGCCGCGACCTCCACATCACCCAGGGCAAGGGATCGATCATCGACACGACGTGGAACGCCGAGGGCTGGGTGGGGGTGGCCGGCCGCGTCGTCAATGACGGTGTCCGGCATCTGAACTGACCCCCCGGCCGGGTTGCGCGCTCAGCGCTGCCGGCGCAGCACCGCGGCGAGGTGGTGCTGCAGGGGTTGCGCGACCGCACCCATCCGCACCGAGTACGACAGCTCGTCACCGTCGACGCGGAAGGACCGGCCCAGCGAGGTGACCTCCTTGGCGGTCGGGGTGAGCCCGACGTCCGTTGTGGAGAGCTCGATTTCGATCAGCGTGCCGGTGACCGAGTAAGTGCCCACCTCGATCTCGGTGATGCCGCTCGGATGGGCCAGCACCAGTTCGACGTGACCGGGCTGCGGCACGCGAAGGTATCCGGTCTCGGCGTGCAACGGCTTGCCGTCGGACGCCGCCCTGGTCTTTTGCGCGTACGCCAGAAACGGCTTGCCGACGTGCGTGAAGACCACTTCTTCGAGGTAGTCGAAGGGCTGGATCGTCGGGTACTCACCCGACCCCCGGCCGGCCCAGGTTCCCAGGAGTGGCGCCAGGGCCTCGAGATCGGGATGCAAGTCCACGGGCATGAAACCGAGCCTAGCCCGGTGACGATCCGGGCCGGCACGGCCGGGAGGGTCAGCTCGGCGTGGTGACCTGGCGGTGTTCGCGCAGCGCCTGGATCTCGCGTTCGAAATCCTCCGCGGACTCAAAGGACCGGTACACCGACGCGAACCGCAGGTAGGCCACTTCGTCCAGGTCGCGCAGCGGGCCGAGGATGGCCAGGCCGACCTCGTGACTGGGGACCTCCGGCGAGCCCGCGGCGCGCACGGTGTCCTCGACCTGCTGGGCCAGCAGGTTCAGCGCATCATCGTCGACCTGTCGGCCCTGGCAGGCCCGGCGGACCCCGCTGATGACTTTTTCTCTGCTGAAGGGTTCGGTGACGCCGCTGCGTTTGACCACGGCCAGGACCGCGGTCTCCACGGTGGTGAAACGCCGTCCGCACTCGGGGCACGAGCGGCGGCGCCGGATGGCCTGCCCCTCATCGGTTTCCCTCGAGTCGATCACCCGGGAATCGGGATGACGACAGAAGGGGCAATGCATGAACGCTCCTTCGCCGTGCCGACAACCAGGTACCGCAGCACTTCGAGCGTACCCGTGCGCCGACCTGCGCGGGCGGAGCCCAGGCGTCAACCGATGGGGGCGATCAGGGTCTGGCCGGCGACCACATTCGGCGAGTTCATGTCGTTGAGTTCACGGATGCGGTCGGCCACCTGCCGGGCGGGGGCGTCGGGAGCCACCCGGTGGGCGACGTCTTGCAGCGACTCCCCCGCCTCGACGCGCACGACGGCCAAGCGGTCCGGTACGTGCGCGGCCGAATTCCCGGAGTCGCCGTTGAGCACCTGGCCGACGTTCCCGACCAGGCCCAGCCACAGAGTGATCGCACCGGCGGCCAGCGCCAGCCAGATGGTGGTCGCCACCGTGACGGGCCGCCTGCGATGAGGCGCGCCCGACATCGCGACGCCGGTGCCGCGGTAGCGAGTGGGCGCGCCGGCCGGCCGCGCCGGACCGGGGCGGCGCGAGCGATCCAGCCCGTCCCGACCGTAACGAAGACCCGGGACCGGTCCGTTGACCGGACGCCGGGGGCTGCTGGTCCGCGGCGCCAGCGTGTGGATGGTTGTCATCTGCGTTCCTCCGGTCAACTTAATTCGCTCAGCTGTTCGACTGTATCGCTCGTGTGTTCGAAATCCGAACATGTGAGCGAAGCGTGTCGCACGAGTCGAACGCTAGACCGCGCCACCGACAAGTCCGTGGTCGCTAGAGCTGACATGCGGCTGAAATACCCGATCCGCCGAAGAGTTACACCTTTGTGATTTAGGACTTCGGCGCGGTTTTCCACCCTCGAGGCATCGGCACGACACGCCAGTCGAACACATGTTTGATTCTTGGGCGCGGTGGGGTTACATTCAGTGCCATGAGCGACAGCAACGACACCTCATCGGCCGGGGCGGACGGCCGGCTGCACGCGGTCGATTCATCGCTGACCGAACGGCAACGCACCATCTTGAACGTCATTCGCGCGTCGGTCACCAGCCGTGGCTACCCGCCGAGCATCCGGGAGATCGGTGACGCCGTCGGCCTGACGTCGACGTCGTCGGTGGCGCATCAGCTGCGCACGCTGGAACGCAAGGGGTATTTGCGCCGCGACCCGAACCGCCCCCGCGCGGTCGACGTCCGCGGCGCCGATGACGACGTGGCGGCGCCGGCCACCGAAGTCGCCGGCTCGGACGCGCTGCCGGAGCCGACCTTCGTCCCGGTCCTCGGGCGCATCGCGGCCGGTGGCCCCATCCTCGCCGAGGAAGCCGTCGAGGACGTGTTTCCGCTGCCGCGCGAGCTGGTGGGCGAGGGCACGCTGTTCCTGCTCAAGGTCGTCGGCGACTCGATGATCGAGGCCGCGATCTGCGACGGCGACTGGGTGGTCGTGCGGCAGCAGAACGTCGCCGACAACGGCGACATCGTCGCCGCCATGCTCGACGGGGAAGCCACCGTGAAGACGTTCAAGCGCGCGGGTGGTCAGGTATGGCTGATGCCGCACAACCCGGCGTTCGATCCCATACCCGGTAACGACGCGACCGTGCTGGGCAAGGTCGTCACGGTGATCCGCAAGGTCTAGCCCCGTACCGGGTGTCGGCAGGCTCAGTCCGCCTTGACGAACCCGTTGGCCTGCGCCACTTCTTCGCTGGCCAGCCAGATTTCGGCGAGCGTGTCGTGGTAGAGCTCGCTGCCGGGCGTGTAGTACAGCCCGAAGCGGGCGCTCGCCTTGATCGGGTATCCGTCGGGCGCCTGGTAGGGGTCGTCGAGCGGTAGGTGGATGGTCGGGCGCCCGCCCGGGCCGAGCGCCACACCGCTGTCGTCGTCGTCGACGGCCGCGTGCCGCCCGCCGCGCTGCTCGGACGCCCCGACGGCCGCCGCCTCGGGCGCGACGGTTTCCGGGGCGGCTACCTCGGCCTCGGACACGTCCGCCGGGACTCGGGGCACCGCGACGTCAGGATGCTCGGCCTCGGACTCGGGAGCGGGCTCGGGGGCGGGAGCACCGCCCTCGAAGCCGGCGTCGGGAGGCGTGTGGGGAACGGCGACATCGAGGTATTCGGCCTCCACGTAGTCGCCGTCGGCGTGGTCGGCTTCGGGGTAGGCGGACCCGTGCTCGTCGTCGACGTACCCGCCTTCGGCGTAATCCGCGTCGGCGTAATCGGATTCGGCGTACTCGGGTTCACCGTATCCGGGTTCGGCGTACTCGGATTCGGGGTGACCGGCCTCGCCTTCGGGGTAACCGGCCTCGCCTTCGGGGTAATCGGCCCCGGATTCGGGGTAACCGACTTCGCCCTCGGGGTAACCGGCCTCCGACAGGGCCGCCGGCGAGACGGCGGAGAAGGAGTCGGTGTCGACCGCGTCGGGGTCCTCCTGCTCGAGCCCGAAAGGACCCTCGTCCGCGCCACCCCGGCGCCAGCTAACCCGCCCGGCCGCCTCAGCATCGGGGGCTGCGGGCTCGTGGGCGAAGTGCTCGGTGGTCGCGTCCTCGTGTCCCCACTGCTGATCACCGACGGCGTCGTAGCCGACATCGAGGTCGCGGTCGGGCTCGTAGCCGGCGTCGTCACCGGCCCGACGCCGGCGCCAGCGGAAGGCCACCAGCCCCGCCAACACGATCAGCACCAGCACCGGGATGACGGCCAGCAGCCACCACGACTGCCAGGTGAACTTCTTGGGGTGCGTGGGCATCGCCGAGCTGCTCGGCTGGTTCTGGCCCGACACCTGCAGGCCGGACAGCAACGGCGCCAGGTTGGCCGGATCCGTGCTGAACGTGTTCTTCGCCCGGTTCCACGAGATCTTGCCGCCGGCGAACTGTTGGGAGACGACGTCGCCGTCGACGGCCTGGTCGCCGACCGGCGCCCCCAGCTTGCCGGTCGGTCCGCGGAGCTTGTCCCACGCGGCCTTCATGGCCCCGCGGACCACGAAGGCGCCGTGCTCCGAGGTCCAGAAGATCACCGGCTTGTCGGCTCCGGAGAAGGTGACCATGCGGCTGGACGGAATGCCACCGTCGGACTCATTGGCGGTGGGGAAACCCAGGTCGCTGCCCGCCGGTCCGCCGAGCGACTCGTACTTGGCCAGGATGTTGGTTTCCACGGCGTTCGCGCCGGTGGCGGGGCTGAAGTACACCTTCCCGTTGGCGAAGTCCTGGACGATGCCGTCGCCGCCGATCGGATACTGCGCGCCCTTCTTGACCCCCAAGGCCCCGTTGGGGCCGCCGGCCGCGCGCCATGCCATGTTGATGGCCGCGGTGGGATCGATCGCCACCTGCAGGCCCTTCAACTGGTCGGCCAGGGCCGGCGGCTCGGTGCTGAACTGCTTCGTCTGCCTGTTCCATGACACCTGACCGCCGCTGAATTTCTGGGCGGACACCTCGCCGTTGTACGTTTCGTCGCCGACCGGGACTCCGAGCACGCCGCCCGAACTGCCCAGCTTGTCCCAGGCGGCGTTGATCGCGCCGCGTACCACGAATGCGCCGTGGTCGGGCGTCCAGAAGATCACCGGCTTGTCGCTGGCCGAGAAGGTGACCACGCGGCTGTCGGGGCCGGCGAGGCCGGGTACTTCGTTGATGGCCGGGAAGCCCAGATCGCTGCCGGCGGGGCCGCCCAGCATCTCGTATTTGTCCAGGATGGGCCCGTAGGCGAATTTCGCGCCGGTCGCCGGGGTGAAGAACATCTTGCCGCCGTCGAAGTCCAGCGCGAAGCCATCGCCAGCGGGATAGACATCGCCCTTCCGGGCGCCCAACGGTGATGAGTCGCCGCCGGCCTTCTCCCAGGCCGCCATCATGGCCGCCTCGGCGTCGCCGATGGGCGACGCCGCCGCCGGTGGCGCCAGCAAGGCAGCGGCCATTGCTGCAGCGGCCAAGCTGACCAGCGCGCTCCCGACCAGCCTGCGCATGTGACCTCTCTGCCCGTTCACCAAGCCTCCCAGCCGACGGCTATTCCCCTATCAGCGGCTGCGCCCGTTCCGCACAGCCGGCGAGCGGGCCGCAGTTCGACCGCGGAGAAACGACCCCGTTCCGAACCGCATTTGCGCCGGGCTCGCATAACTTTGCTCCAGCCAACGAAAAATGCGAAGTCAGATCACGAATATTACAAAAACGGATACCACGCCGATGTCGAAATGATGCCGAGCCACGCTCAAATCGCGACCGGATCCCCCGTCGCTCACGCGACGTTGGGCTAATCGCGCCGAATCCCGAACCCGACGATCGCCTGCGCAATGGGGCACGCCCGCCGCGGCACGCAGCGATTCGGCGCTCGAAGGACTTGCCGAACTTGACCAGGTCCTCGGCGCCGTCATGTTTTTCGGCGTGGCGATGCGTCATTGCCCGGGCGGCATACCCAAAACACATGTGCCGACGGTACGTGAAACTATTAACTCTTCAACGATCCACCCGAAAAACGGCCGCGCGGCGAGCGCCGATCGGGTTTGCCGCCGAAGCGCCGAATTGCCCGGTCCGGCGGCATTTCCAGCCGACGATGCTAGGGCTAGACCCCCAGGCTGCGGCCGATGATCTCTTTCATGATCTCGGTCGTTCCGCCGTAGATCGTCTGCACCCTGGCGTCGAGATAGGCACGGGCAACGGGATATTCGCGCATGTAGCCATAACCGCCGTGCAGTTGCAGGCAACGGTCGATCAGGTGCACCTGCTTTTCCGTGGAGTACCACTTGGCCATCGCCGCTTGTTCCGCGGTCAGCTTCTTGTCCAGGTGCAGCCGGATGAACTCGTCGACCATCATGCGCACCACGGTCGCCTCGGTCGCCAGCTCGGCAAGCACGAAGCGGCTGTTCTGGAAGCTGCCGATCGGCTTGTTAAATGCCTTGCGCTCCTTGGTGTATTGCAACGTGTGTTCGAGCACGTGCTCCATCGCCGCGGCGGCCATGATAGCGATCGAGATGCGTTCCTGCGGCAGGTTCTGCATCAGGTAGATGAACCCCATGCCCTCCTGCCCCAGCAGGTTTTCGGCGGGCACCTTCACATCGGTGAACGACAACTCGGCGGTGTCCTGCGCGTCCAGCCCGATCTTGTCCAGGTGGCGGCCGCGTTCGAAGCCCTCCATGCCGCGTTCGACGACGAGCAGCGAAAAGCCCTGCGCCCCTTTGTCCGGATCGGTCTGGGCGACCACGATCACCAGGTCGGCGTTGATTCCGTTGGTGATGAACGTCTTTGCGCCGTTGAGCACGTAGTGGTCGCCCTGCTTGACCGCGCGGGTCTTGATGCCCTGCAAGTCGCTACCGGTTCCCGGCTCGGTCATCGCGATCGCGGTGATGATCTCGCCGGTGCAGAACTTGGGCAGCCAGCGCTGCTTCTGCTCCTCGGTGGCCAACGCGAGCAGGTACGGCGCCACGATGTCGTTGTGCAGGCCGAAGCCGATGCCGCTGTAGCGGCCGGCGGTGGTCTCCTCGGTGATGATCGTGTTGTACCGGAAGTCGGGGTTGCCTCCGCCGCCGTATTCCTCCGGCACCGCCATGCCCAAAAAGCCCTGCTTACCGGCCTCGAGCCAGACGCCGCGGTCGACGATCTTGGCCTTCTCCCATTCGTCGTGGTGCGGCGCGACATGGCGATCCAGGAACGCACGGTAGGACTCACGGAACAGGTCGTGCTCCGGCTCGAAAAGAGTGCGCTGGTACTTGACGGCACTGCCCATGTGAATGACCTCCGGCGACGGGGAACTCTGTCGCCCAACATATACCAACCAGACGGTTGGTCGGCAGTCGGCGGGGTCGGCCCGCCGGGCAGATCAGTGGGCCGAGAACTCTTGCAGCCGGCCGGCCAGCGCCACCGGCACCCGGGCCTTGATCCGGGTGCCGTCGGGGTTGTGCTCCTCCTGCTGCACCCGCCCGTCGGCGTGCAGCCGGGCGACCAGGTCGCCGCGGTGATAGGGGATCACCACGTCCACGGCGGTGTCGGCGGGCACGGCCATCTCGCCCATCCGGTGCCGCAGGGCGTCGATGCCCTCGCCCGTGCGGGCCGAGACGAACATCGCGCCGGGCAGCGCGTGCCGGAGCTTGGCCAGCATCAGGCCGCTCGCGGCGTCGACCTTGTTCACCACCAGCAGCTCGGGCGGCGGGTCACCATGATGATCGGCGATCACTTCGGAGATCACCTCCCGCACCGCGTTGATCTGGGCCAGGGGGTTGACGTCGGAGCCGTCGACCACATGCAGCAACAGGTCGGCGTCGACGACCTCCTCCAGCGTGGAGCGGAAAGCCTCGACCAGTTGGGTGGGCAGGTGCCGGACGAACCCGACGGTGTCGGTGAGCACCAGCGGGCGACCGTCTTCGAACTCGGCGCGGCGAGTGGTGGGCTCCAGGGTGGCGAACAACGCGTCCTGCACCAGAACCCCCGCTCCGGTCAGCGCGTTGAGCAGGCTCGACTTGCCGGCGTTGGTGTAGCCGACGATGGCGACCGACGGCGTATCGCTGGCCAGCCGGCGGCTGCGCTGGGTGTCGCGGACCTGCTTCATGTCCTTGATCTCCCTGCGCAGCTTGGCCATGCGTTCGCGAATGCGGCGGCGGTCGGTCTCGATCTTGGTCTCACCGGGACCGCGCAGGCCCACGCCTCCCCCGCTGCCGCCGGCACGGCCACCGGCCTGCCGGGACATCGACTCACCCCAGCCGCGCAGCCGCGGCAGCATGTACTCCATCTGGGCCAGCGATACCTGCGCCTTGCCCTCCCGGCTGGTGGCGTGCTGGGCGAAGATGTCCAGGATCAGGGCGGTGCGATCGATGACCTTGACCTTCACCGCCTTTTCCAGCGCGGTGAGCTGCGCCGGCGACAGTTCACCGTCGCAGATCACGGTGTCGGCGCCGGTCGCCAGCACCACTTCGCGTAGCTCCTGGGCCTTCCCCGAGCCGATGTAGGTGGACGGGTCGGGCTTGTCGCGGCGCTGGATGAGCCCTTCGAGCACCTGGGAGCCGGCGGTCTCGGCCAGGGCGGCGAGCTCGGCCATGCTGGCCTCGCTGTCGGCGGCGGTGCCGTCGGTCCACACACCGACCAGCACGACGCGTTCCAGCCGCAGCTGGCGGTACTCGACTTCGGAGACGTCGGTGAGTTCGGTGGACAGACCGGCAACGCGGCGCAGCGCCGACCGTTCTTCCAGCGCGAGCTCGCCGGTGCTTGGCTCCGCGACTGCGGGCGCGTGATTTTGGAATTCAGGTTGTGTCATAGGCAATACAAGATGATGCACGGCGAATCGGCGTCGTGCACTCTAATTAACGCTCCTGCGCGTCCCACCATTCCTCGCCGACCTCCCCGTGTGCCACCAGTACCGACGGCCCCCTCAGGTAGCTGGTGGCGTCGGTGATGGTGACGACGACGTCACCGCCCGGCACCCGCACGGTCAGCGTGCCGGTGGCCGCACCGGCGGCGGCCAGCGCGGCGACGGTGGCCGCGACCGTGCCGGTGCCGCACGAGCGCGTCTCGCCCACACCGCGCTCGTGCACGCGCATCCGCACCGCGCCGTCAACCGGTGAGGTGAGGACTTCGACGTTGACCCCGTCCGGGAATTGGGCGTGGTCGAAGCTGACCGGCGCGGCCACGTCCAGCCGCGCCAGCCCCTCGGCGGTCAGGCCGGGATCCACGCACGCCAGGTGCGGGTTGCCCACGTCGACCGCCAGGCCGGAGAACCGGCGGCCGCCGACGACCGCGCTTCCGGGACCGAGCGTGTTGGCCTTGCCCATGTCGACGCTGATGTCGGCACGGGTGGCGTCGGCGCGGTGCACGGTGATCGGCCGCGGGCCGGCCGGCGACCCGACCACGAACTCGTCGCGGGCCTCGAGCCCGCTGGCGCGCAGGTAGTGCGCGAACACCCGGACGCCGTTGCCGCACATCTGGGCGAGCGAGCCGTCGGCGTTGCGGTAGTCCATGTACCAGTCGGCCGGGGCCACGCCGTCGGGCAGCCGGTCGAGCACGCCGGCCGCCAGCGCGGCGCCGGCGGTGGTGACGCGCAGTACCCCGTCGGCGCCCAGCCCGCGCCGCCGGTCACACAAGGCGGCCACCCGGGCCGCGGTCAGGTCGAGCGCGGCCTGCGCGTCCGGGAGCAGCACGAAGTCGTTCTCGGTGCCGTGGCCCTTCGCGAATTGCACCTGCTCAGGATACGTGGCGCCAGGCTTGCAGGGCTTCGTCGACGAGCCGGGCGCTGTCACCAGCATCCAGCCAGCGGACCCGATGGTCGCGGCGGAACCACGACCGCTGGCGCCGCACGTAGCGTCGGGTGCCCACGTACGTCTGCTCCCGCGCGTCGCGCAGCCGCTCGGCGCCGCCCCCGGCGTCGAGCGCCTCGATCACCTGCGCATAGCCCAGGGCGCGCGACGCGGTGACCCCGTCGCGAAGTCCCTTGTCGAGCAGCGCGGCCACCTCGTCGACCAGCCCCTGGTCGAACATGGCGTCGGTGCGGCGGGCCAACCGCTCGTCGAGAGTCGTTGTCTGGCAATCGAGTCCGACGATGGCGGCGTCCCACCTCGGCGCGCCGATGCGCGGCGCGGACGCGGCGAACGGCCGTCCGGTCAGCTCGACCACCTCGAGCGCCCGCACCGTTCGTCGCGCGTCGGTCGGCAAGATGGCCGCGGCCGCGGCGGGGTCGCGCCGGGCCAGCTCGGCATGCAGGTCGCCGACCCCGACCTCCGCCAGCCGCCGTTCCCAGCGCGCCCGCACGGCCGCATCGGTGGCCGGGAACGACCAGTCGTCGAGTAGGGACTGGATGTAGAGCATGGAGCCGCCCACGATGATGGGCACGGCGCCGCGGGCCGCGATCGCCTCGACGTCCGCGGCCGCGGCGGCCTGGTAGCGGGCGACGGTCGCGGTCTCGGTGACGTCCAGGACGTCGAGCTGGTGATGCGGGATCCCGCGGCGTTGGCCGACGGGCAGCTTGGCGGTGCCGATGTCCATTCCGCGATACAGCTGCATCGCGTCGGCGTTGACGATCTCGGCGCCGCCCTCGAGCCGTTCCGCGATGTCGAGCGCCAGCTGCGACTTGCCCGTTCCGGTGGGGCCGATTATCGCCAGCGGTCGCACGGCCACCTCAGAGCTGCCAGGCACCGGCGAAGTAGCCCACGCCGTAGGGCGCACCTCGGTACAGCTCCTTGGTCGTCCGCGGTCCCGGTGCGGCCAGGCCGGCCAGCACCTGAAAGGCGACCCGGCCCAGGATCTGGCGCGGCAACCGGCCCAGGGCGGCGACGTCGCCCGTGGCCAGCGCGTCGTCGAGGGCCCGCTGCGCGTCGGCGTTGCCGGGGTCGTACCCGCCGGGGGCGGCCGGGGTGAGGGTGTTCGCGCCGTCGGCCACCACCAGCACCCCGATCGGCGTGGGGGACGCGTCGATCTCGGCGCGCAACCGCCGTCCGCGGTCCAGCGCGGCCTCGGCGTCGTGGTCGGCGGAATAGACCCGTGCTTGCGCGGTGGCGTCGGGGCGGACCTGGCCGCGGAGCCAGGCGGCCAGCAACACGCACACGGGCAGCTCGGCGGGGGACTCGTCGTCGGCCCGCGGGGACAGCCGGACCCGGAGGTCCACGCCGAAACCCGCGAGGGTGCCGGCCGTGTCGGGCCCGAACGCCTCGTCACGCCCCGCGGTCCCGATGATGGTCCAGTCCACGGGCAGCAGCGCGGCCGTCGCCAGCACCGCGGCCGCCACGTCGGTCACCTCCGCGGCGGCGGCCCCGGCGAGCTCGGGCACGAGCAACGGCGCCGACGGAACGATCGCAATGCCGCTGAGCACGCCACCAAACTAACGTTTCACCGGCGCGGCGTGTTCAGGCCTCGGCTCTCGCCACCATGACGGGACCGCTGCACGGGTCCGACGCGCCGTCGCCGGACGACCACGCGTCCGCCGTGACGTCTCCGGTGTCACGGCCGACCTGCGCGACCATGGTGGCGGCCTCGCCGCGGGCCAGCGCGATCGTCGCCACGATCACCACAGCCACCGCCGCGAGCAGCACGAAGGCCTTGGGTCCCGCGGCGTTCAGCGTTTCACCGAGCACGAAGATGCCGAGCAGGCCGGCCACCACGGGCTTGGCCACGGTCATCGTCGGCATTGAGGCCGTCAGCGCGCCGGCGCGGAACGCCGACTGCTGGAAGATCATCCCGGTCAGCGCCAGCAGCAACCAGGGCACGAATTCGGGTGCGCTCAACACGGCCAGCGGGCCGGCTTCGCCCACCTCGACGATGCCCTTGGTCAGCACCGCGAACAGGGCCAAAGCGGAGCCCGCCACCACCGCGAGCAGTGCGGCCGCCATCGGGCTGCCCGACCAGATCCGCGCGGCCACCACGCACGCCACCAGCAGCGGCACCATCACCGCGGCCACGATGGCCCACGTGCCGACCGCCGCGCGCTGATCGCCGGAGGCCGGGTCGCCGACGATGATGACCACCGCCAGGGCGCTCGCCAGTATCACCGCCCAGGTCCACTCCCAGCGGGTCACCCGCCGCTTGGTCAGCCGCGCATAGATCGGCAGCGCGAACAACAACGCGGTCACCTGCAACGCGGTCACCAGCACGACCGAGCCCCAGGCCAGGGCCGCGGCCTGCAGGCTGTAATTGACGATCGCCGCCACGCCCCCCAACCACCACCGGGTGTCCCGCAGCGACATGCGGAACAACTCGAGATGGCCGACGTCTTTGTCCGTGATCTCCTGCGCCGAGCGCTGGCGGATCACATCGCCGACCGCGGACGCCAGCGCCGCGCACAATGCGATCAACGCCGCGACATCAACCTTCGACATAGCGACCCCTCACCTCAAAAGTGCCCCGACCAGCTTTCCCTGGGGCAAGGGCAAATACACCCAAAATTTGCATTCAATTCAGCAACAACCGTATGACGTCGCCCACGCCGCCGGCGTTCAGCGAAACACCCTCTGTTGATACTTCACCAACCTATGGAGGCGCTGTGGGTCACGCTGCGATCGGGTAACGACGGCCGCGGCGCACCCCGCCGACGCCAACGCCGGCAAAGCGGCGACGTCCGTCTTGGGCATGGTTTCTGCGTCCGAGCGGGGGTAGGACAGGTGTGATATCCGATGCGCCCACGCCGATGCGTCCCAAGCGGCAAGATCACTGGTGGCGGCGCACGGGCCGCCAAGCTGCTTGAATACTGTTGAGCAGCTGTTGGGAGGGCCGCGACGGCCAGCCCACGGGTGCAGCAGACGGTGCCGCTACGCGCGGCAGGTGCGCGGGACAACGACCGCGCGAAGGGTAGGTGACGAGCGCATGACGGCTGACGAACCCCACGGCGCAGAGCCGGCCGGGCCGGCGCCCCGACCCGTTCCGGGTCCGGTGCCACGCCCGGGACCACGTCCCGGCCCCCGGCCGCCGGGCCCGGGGCCGCGGCCCGCCGCCCACCCGGTGCCGGCGCCGCCCACCAGCGATCCGCATCGGTTCGGTCGCGTCGACGACGACGGCACGGTGTGGCTGATCACCGCCGACGGCGAACGCGTCGTCGGCTTCTGG
>NZ_LZKD01000138.1:0-637 GCF_001668695.1 Mycobacterium sp. E2497 | reverse complement strand
GGCGCTCCGGCCGCAGCGACGATCCTGGACAATATCTCGGCGAAGATACCGGGATAGAGCTTTTCACGACTCCTGCCTGGCCCGGGGCCGCACAATGTTCTCTGCGTTACGGCTTCGGGGCCGGTGCGCGATGCGGGCTATCCGGGGTGCTCAGCGGTTGGCTGCCCGAAAAACCGCTGACGACTCCAGGGCTATCGGGCGTGCCCATCGGTTGGGCGCCAGACAGGGCGCTGACGGCTTCGGGACTAGCGGGCGTGACCATCGCTTGGCCGCCCGAGGGCGAGCTGACAGCTGCGGGACTATCGGGTGTGGCCAGCGGTTCTCCGCCCCAGCCGGGGTCGCAACGCGCGACCTGCGGACATGGAAGAGACGGATCGGAGCGCGCGACCGTGTCGCCCAGGCCGCCGGATACCGCGGTGAGCGCTCCGGCGATCGCTGCTCCTGCGGCCAAACGTGTCAATTTCGACATGAGTGAGATTCCAATCGAGCTGAAACAATAAGGGTGAGGTCCTAAAAGTCAACAAGGTACGGTTGTTAAAACCTCAGCAGTCCTGTCATGGTACTCCTCCCGGATCCTGCACAAAGTATTCCGATTCTCCCGGGTCTATCCGGGGATCTTCTCCGACATCTTGTCCAG